>JAYKIC010000086.1:0-2674 GCA_035284985.1 Leptolyngbyaceae cyanobacterium | reverse complement strand
TTGCATCTGATCGTAGATCTGATAGCTATAGGTGGCAATCCAGATCACGAGGGCGAAGGGAATGGCGGTCCACACTACTTCCAGGGTGATGTTGCCTTCGATGGCTGGACCGTCGCTGAAGTCGTATTTGTCCGCCTGTTGGAATAGGGCCGCGTAGATCAGGGTACCTGTCACCCCCAAGAAAATGAAGGCGGCGATCGCCACCATAAAGCTGAACAAATTGTCAATCAAGATGGACTCAGCGGAGGCTTGGGGGGGCAACCAACTGTAGGCTTGCTGGCCAATCCAGTTGCTGATCAACCCTAGGACGATCGCCACAACCCCCACAATTAATACAATACGAATTTTCATTGGTAGCACTCAGGTGTTCTCACTTCAAAAGGACACTGGGGTCTTGCCCCATTTGCAAGAGGCGATCAGCATCAATGTGGACCCCAAATTCACCGCCTAGATGTGCCCCCAAGGTGCCGTGAACAAACATTAAGGCAAATATGCCCAGTCCGGCGAACAGGTACAACCACTGAACCTCTTGCCCCCGATCCTTACGCCAGATAAACCGCTGAAACCCTCGCCACACCGTCATCGCCACAATTAACAAGAGCAGCAGCACCCCACCCACGCCATGCCAGATCATGGTTTCCATGGCCTGTAAACCCCAAGCACTTTTCAGCGTGGTGGAGGGCTGGGCCAGAATCATTTCATAAAATCCTGCGGCGACCGTAAAAAAGGTGGTAATCGCTGCCGCTAGCATATTGTACCAGCCCACATCGTAGAGGCCCGCACGGGTGGCCGGAATCGCCAACACTTTGAATATAGGTTTTTCCAGTTTGTAGAAAGTGCCCACCAGGTCGAAGGCGATCGCCACAATAAATAACCCTAGGGTCAAATGCACCAGATTGGGATGAATCGGCACCACATAGGGTAAACCATTCGTCCCTAGCTGGTTGCCCAGTTGTTCGATTAAATCAGCGCTCATTGCAGTAACCCTTCCCTCGTTGCTTCAACCACCGGAACGCTATGTAAGCCATACACCCAAACCAACAGATCGCCTAAATAGGTCTGCACCAAGACCACACCAATCAGGATAATGCCGATGGCTAGAAATGGCAGGGGTAAATTATCAGGATTACGCGATCGCAGCACATAACGCCATGCGGTCACCGCCGCAATGAACCCCGACAAAGACCAACCAATCAACGTGTGCAAATTCAGTGTGGCTTCGGCAGCCACGTAGGGTTCCGCTAGACCCGCTTCAATTTGGCCGAAAATCACCGCAATAAAAATGGATACCGTGGCAAAGAAGAGGTTCCACCACCCCACTTCATATAACCGCTTATTCGAGGAAAAGTAGGCGATCGCGTCACAAACAAAGGCAAATAGCACCATGGCAATCACAAAATGCACCACAATCGGATGAATCGTATCCGGATAGGGCAAATTGTGTTCGTTTAAGGGAGGAAGATACTCCAGCATAATGTAACCGTGTATGATCTCTGGGTGATACTCCCTTAGCACTTTAACGAATATGTCATCATCCTAGACAATTTGTTAGGAACGTTTAAGATTAGTGAATGAGAATTGCGGACACCCATAGGGATCAGGTTGCTTCCAGCGTGGACCACACCTCTAACTTAGTTTTAACCTTACGAATGACCTCATCGGTGAAATCAGACGTACTTAACTGCCCCCCCAAATCCGTAGTGGCTTTGCCTTCATGAATCGCCTCGAACACCGACTCATAGATCGATCGTGAAGCCCGATCCGCCGCCGCCGTCCCCACATAGGTTAACAATGCCGCACTGGCTAAAACCATCGCCATTGGGTTAGCAATATTTTTGCCAAACAAGGCCGGAGCCGTACCGTGGGGTGCCTCGGCCATAACGGTTTTAACGTGAAATGACTCTGGGTTAAATCCCATCACCAAACTTTCTGACCCCGCAATACTGCCATACATTTGCAGTACCATATCCGAAAGCAAGTCCCCATCCCGGTTCAACGCTGGAATAACCAACGCTTCGCCGCTACTTTGCAACAACAGGGCAAAGGTAGCATCAATGAGCAGGGGCTGATAGGCGACCTCTGGGTACCGTTTAGCCGCCGCATCCAGTTCTTCCTTAAACATGCCTTCATAGGTGGCGCTGACGGTAAATTTGGGGCCACCAAAAACCTTTGCTCCCGTGCGCTTCGCATGGGTAAAGGTGAATTCGGCCACCGTTCGACAAATGGAACGGCTTATCTTAGAGGTGCGCCATGCAATTTCGTCCCCAGTTTCAGTGGTTTCGCGCCATTCCTTAGCCCCATAGGCATCATCCACCGCCATCCGCACAATGGTAATGGGGGCGTGGACCCCGCCCAAGGGCCGAATCTGAGGAATCCGCCGTCCCGTCCGCAGAATCACTGAAGCCCCCAAAGCCTCCCGCAAAATAGCATTAGGACTGCCCACATCTCCGGGAATTTCCGGGGTAATCGTGGCGGCTTTGAGCGCCAAGCCAGTTTTGCAGGTCGCAGCGGCAGCATCCCAGACGACTTGGTTTTTGCTCTCCCGCCGAGCATCGAGACTCAAATCGTAATCGACAAACTGTAAGGGTTGGCGGATGACAGCGGGTTGTAACACCCGTAACGCCTCTGTCAAGAGTTCCTCTCCGGTTTGGTCGCCATGCATGACGACAATGGT
>JAYKIC010000085.1:0-12215 GCA_035284985.1 Leptolyngbyaceae cyanobacterium | reverse complement strand
GATTATCAAATACCCCAGCCAATTTGAGTTGGGTGATCATGCGATCCAGACGGTAAATGTATTCACCCACGTCTTCTAGAAATAAAATAGCTCCATCCAAATTAGGCATATAGGGGCTACCCACAATGCCAGAGAGGACGGAAAGATTGCCGCCAATGAGCGGCCCTTCGGCGCGACCGGGGGTAATGGTTCGCACTCGGTTGCTGACTTGCATGAGGCGATCGCCATCGTCCCCCGACCATTGATTTTGGATATGGCTGCGTCCGGCATCAAACAAAACGTGGCGAAAGGAAGTGGTTTGGGGCGATCGCCATGCGGTTAGCCCATTGGGTCCGTGGAACGTGACCAGCCCAGTTTGGGCATGAATTCCCAGCAGTAATGCGGTCAAATCGCTGAAGCCCACGATAATTTTGGGGTTTTGCCGAATTAAGTCGTAGTCCAAATAGGGCAAAATTCGACTGCTGCCCCAGCCCCCTTGAATGGGCAATAGGGCGGCAATGGTGGGATCAGCAAAAAACTGATTAACATCGGCGGCTCGTTCCTGATCGCTGCCAGCCAAGTAACCATAGCGATTGAGGGCATGGGGTGCAACCCGTGGCACGAGTCCCAATCCCCGCACCGCGTCCGTTACAATATCTAGCTGCTCCGGCACAAAGGTGGCCCCAGCGGGACTGAGGATGCCAACGGTTTGCCCCGGACGGAGGCGATCGGGTTTGACGATATCCGGGAGAGTCTGGCTACGGCTAGGGCGAGAGAGGGCGGTGAGGAGGGTGGTGGTGGTGGCGATCGCTAAAAATTCCCGTCGCCCCACTCCATAGGGTCTTCGTCCCCTGGAATCGCTTCTCTTAAAGGGGCGTTGAAACACCGATGGCAAGCTAATCTGGGACATGGAAGTTTCGCAGAATGGTAGACGTGGCCAAAGCATGATTAGATACTGGTCACAGACTACCAGCTTTGAGCGCAACCGCAATCAAGTGTGACATAACGTATTGGAGCAAACCTGCTATGACCCTGAGCCTGACGATTACACATTTATACCCCGATCATCTCAATTTGTACGGTGACTTAGGCAACATTATTGCGCTCCAACGTCGCTGTGAATGGTTAGGCATTGACTATCAAGTTCAGGGCTTAAATTTGGGGGATACGGCCAGCCCCAATCAAACCGATCTGTACTTCATGGGAGGAGGCCAAGATCAGGATCAGGTGCGGGTCATTGAGGATTTTCATACCCTGAAGCGAGAGGCTATTCAAACCGATACCTTAAATGGTGTGGTGTTTTTAGGGGTTTGTGGAGGCTATCAGTTAATGGGCAACACATTTCTGATGGGAAATGGGGACGAAACCAGAGGTTTAGGCATTATCGATATTGAAACTAAAGCACCTGGTCCCAGTGTGAAACAGCGCTGTACCGGGAATTTAGTTGTGGAAATTTTGCCGGATATTTATCAAGAAATGCAGTCGATTTATATGGAATCGAAGTCTATTCCCCAAACCTTAGTGGGATTTGAAAATCACTCTGGTCAAACTTATTTGGGCGATACGGTCAGTCCCTTAGCTCGGACCATTTCGGGATTTGGCAACAGTGCTGAAGCGATCTATGAAGGTGCCCGGTTTAAGAATATTTTCGGCAGCTATATGCACGGTTCTTTGTTACCCAAAAACCCCCATTTTGCCGATTATTTGATTTGGTTAGCTCTCGTGAGAAAGTATGATGATCCCAGTATTCGATTACCTGTCTTAGCCGACCAAGAAGAGTGGGAAGCCCATCAATATGTGGTGCAGCGGTATGCTTAGTTCTAGTTTCTAGTTTTTAGTTTGGAATTGACTGAGCCAGGATTGGAGCTGCGATCGCCATTTCTCCTGTTCACTAGCGTCCATCTTGACGGGATCAAATCGATACCGATAGTGCAGGGCTAGCAGGGTTTTGAGTTCAGCTAACGAACAATCCAATTCTCCGTTTTTGACCTGCCAACTTGCGTCAATCCGATCGAGCCATTGTTTAAAGGTTTCGGAGGGCTGGCGGGTCCAGCCTTGTTCGGTCAATCGTTGTTCAATTTGATAGAACACTGAATCGGTCCCAGGAATGACTAGATCCACAGCAGTTGTGGATTTGGCCTGAAGTTTTGCCCGTTTGATATTGGAACCCGATCGCCACTGTCGCCAGAGTGCCCAGAGTCCCCACAAAACCGCTAAGAGCCACCAGTATTGGAACATCTCAGATTCCCGCAGGGAGCGCACAACCATCCCTAGCTGAAATTGCCCCCAACTGAAGAAGTCCCCGACCTTGCCCCACATTGACACCATTGCATTTTCCTGGGCAATCCAGGTGGGGGGCGTGGTATCTAGGGTTTGCCATGCACCATCCACGTAGGCGAGGGTCCAGGCATGGGCATGACGGCTGCGGACAATGTACTGATTTTCCAGGGGGCTGAATTCATGGACGGAGAAGCCGATGGCATAACGGGCGGGGATACCAGCAGTCCGTAACAGGAGGGTGGTGGCGGTGGCGAAATATTCGCAGTGTCCGGTGCGGGTGTCGAGGAGGAAGTTGGCGATCGCCGTCCTGTCTTTACTCGCTTCTGTGGTCAAATCCAAGGAATAGCCAAAATTCTGGGCAAAAAATTGCTGAATTTCCCGCATAATCACTTGATTGGATTGGCCAGATAATCCTAATTCCGCAATAACTTGATTAAGGGCGGCTTCCTCCGATTTCGGTACTTCAAAATCTGCGGCTGTCGGGGGACTGTCCAGGGAAAACTCTGGAGCAAACTGGGCCTGGTAGGTTAAGGCATCGGTTTTGCCCTCCACTTTCACCGTGCGGTATTGATTTTGTTCCATTGCCATCTCGGCAATGGCTGGCACGTCCACTTGTACCGTTCCCTCTGGCAGTTTTAATACGCCTTGGCCTTTGGGGAGGGGGGCCGTGACGGTGAGGGTTGCCGGAGATACCGCATCTAGTTGAGCTGGGGATACGGGCATTTGGGTGATGGTATCGGTCAGCCACCACTGATCACCCGCATCGTTCACGGACAGGGGTTGAAAGGTGGAATCCATCGCTACCCAGATGGAGGAATTATAGCGATTATAGGTGGCGTGGCGCAGCAGATCCGGTGGGGGTTGACCATCATCTCTGGCCACCCGGAGCAGAATCGCATTGGACTGTTTCAACTGGTCAATGCTACCGATGGCGGTGTTGCTTTGGAAGGGATCGGCTCCAACTCCAAATGCTTCTGATAACCAGGCGATCGCTTGCTGTTCCAGGGCAAGGTGCAGTTGCCGTAACCCGTGATGTCCCACGAACCCGATGCCGATGGCCAACCCCAACAACACGCTCCATAGTATCGGGGAGAAGCGGGGCGATCGCATCTGCCACAGTAACGGTGCGGATAGCGCCACCAGACCCAGGTAAAACAGGGGACTGCGTTCCGGCGAAACACTGGCGGCTAGGATACACAGGGCGAAATAGGGATAGCGAAAATCCAAGGGTTGGCTGGGCTGGGCTGGGGCCGTTGTGACGATTGCCGAGGGCTGCACCAAAGAGTGACGGGGTTTGGGGGGAAACAGGGTGCGTAAACTTAAATTATCCCGTTGAGCATAGAGTTGGGTCGCCACAATCGGGAAAAATAATAGGGGTTGCCAGCGCAGCAGGAGGGCGATCGCTTTTTCCCATTCCTGAATCACCACCATGTAGACAATCAGGCCCAACAGCAGCAACAACGACAAATTAGCGACGCGCCGAAAATCCGCATCGGCCATATCCCAGCGGGTCGGGGTGAAATGTGGGGCTTCTGCAACAACGGCGAGGGGGAGGGCGATCGCCCACGTTTGAGTTTGCCATCCCCAAAATAGGAGCGTCAGGCCCAGAAGAAATCGAGGAAAGGTCATAGGGTCATCAACTCCTCCTGCAATTGACTTAACTCAAGCACACGCACATCATGGGGAATGGGCGGATCGGCGGGCTGGGCGGCAACTAACGCCGCCTTATCTAGGGTTAAAACCAATACTAAGGTGGGCAATTGCAATGCCCGTAAGGTTTGCACTAAATCCTGACGGGCTTGATCCCAGGTGAGAAATACACAAATGCAACCGCTGAGGATGGAGGCCCGTTCGAGAATGAGGGGGTGGAGCGTATTGAAGGGGCGATCGCGACAGGGTTCCACCGCTGCCAGAATTCGCAACATTTGCTCCGTGTGCCCCACCCCGCGCCCCACCGTAAAGCAGTATGCCTCCGGTCCCACAAACATCAGGTCCAACAACGACTCCTGAGTCCGCACCTCACAGGCAAATGAGGCGGCAACGGACAGCGCCGCCTCCAAACTGGCATCGGCCCAATCCTCCTGAGTCGTATCTAGAACCGTATCCAAAAACGTATCCAGAATTAAGGCATGGCGGACAAAAAACTCATCCTGGTCCTCCCGCACCACAGGTTTGCCCGTTTTGGCCCAACTTTTCCAATGAATTTTCCGCAGGGGATCACCGGGCTGATAGTCCCGCAGGGATCGAAACTCATCCGACTCCCCCACCGCCGAAGCCAGCGCTACCCCACCGGACTGATACCGCCGCATTCCCGGCAGGTTAATGGCAGACAATGCATACCGGGGCGGCAAAATCCACACCACTTCAGGCAGGGCAATCCGACGATAACCGTAGCACAAACCAAAGGGACCGGGCCGCAAAATCGTCACTCCCTTCAGGGGTAATGGTCCCCGCTGAAACGGCTGGAGCGTCAACCGTACCTCCACCTGCCCCTTGGGGGGAATGGGCGGAATCTCCACCATCCGAATACGACCAAGGGGACGGTTGACCCGATTCCATAACCAACGATAGTAAGCAATGCTGCGACTTAAGGAATTACGCGATGCTGATTTATCGATTATTGGAGGGGATTCAGATGGATGGGGCAAGGGTGTGTCGATTTCTTCCATTAACCACAAGCCCCGCTGAAATCGAGACGTATAATTACGAACCACCACCCGATAACTCACCGCCATGCCGACACTGGCGAAGGGGGGCAGGGTGCGCTGGATGCCAAACCGTCCCCGGAAGGTAAAGCTGTAGAGGAAGGCGATTGCCATCACCATCCATAAAAACGCGAAAACTTGGTATGCGAGGGTTTGATGGGTATCCGATCCCGCCACGGCTGTAATCATCAGGCAGCTTAGCCCCAGCCAACCCGCAGGGGTGAGTCGTCGGGCTAACCACCGTTGTAGCCCGTAACCGATGAGAAATAAACGATACCGTAACCGATCCATAGGCGCGATTCTCTAGACGGTGTAGCCGCGTTTGAGGGGTTTATGGTCCCTATCTTATCGCAGAGAATAGAGGGCGATCGCTTGGCCTCATACCAGATAGTTGGATAGCTCAACTTCAATCGTACAATCAGATGTGGGTTTAGCCACACAAGTCAGCACCTGACCTTCATCGACTTGAGCACCCGTTAGAAAAATCTGACCAGATTGATCAACCGTTCCAGTAACCAGTTTTCCCAAACAAGTTCCACAGGAGCCAATCGTACATTCAAAGGGAATTTTGATGTCGTGTTCAACCGCTTCAGCCAAAATTTCTTCAGTCGCCGGAATTTCGATGGTCCGTTCAAAATCCTGGCTCTGATTGATTAGAGTAACCTGATACGTTTGCATGGAAAATACCTCTCAATCATAATTCCATAACATTTCTAGGGGGATCGTGAAATAACTGGTGAAGCGATCGCGCCTGCTGAGTCAGCCCGATCGTTTCACTAATTATTATGGGAACTGCTACATAATTCCCCATTAAAATCAGAATTACCGTATCCAATAATACGCTTAGAAATGGAGATTAAATTACAATGTAAATTTTTTGTAGGCATCGCGGCTCCACCCCTGCCTCTCCATCAAAAACTTCGATTTTATTTAAGCTTCTATCGTTAATACACTACTGAACATAGGGCTTCGTGGTGAAAGAGGGCGATCGCTAATCCCTCTTTCATTCATGCCAATCAGAAAATTTAGATAGAGGCCAGATCACACAGAAAAAAGCATTAAGTTAACCAACAAATTTGCTGTATTAATTCTGAAGAACTGAGTACTTCCAGGGAAATCTGCTGTATAAGAACTAGAAGAGTTGGGACACTATCTAGAACGTCTAAGTTGAACTTCTATAGCCGTAGACACTTAGGTTAAGGCATAAATGTTATTTTTCCCCCGCAGCGTGGGGGAAAAATAACGTCCTAACCAATGTGGCGATCGCTATAATCTTGAATCTCTAAAGTATTGAGTTTCTAATTAGGTCAGCATTGAGATTGTTGTAGTAAGTATTTTGATCAGGTAACAAGAGATTGTATAGCAAAATACTGTATAACATTTTTATCAAATGTTACTAGAAATTACCTACCCTAAAAATGTGTGGGTTGTAATTATGGTGTTCCAATATTTAAGTATAACTTAACAACATGGAGGACTTACCCATCCCATGGCTACCTATAAAGTACAACTCATCAAAGGCAAGAAAAATAAGCCTCCTGAGATTGACGTTACGATTGAAGTTGATGAAGATACCTATATCCTTGATGCAGCAGAGGATGCTTATCCCGATCTGGAATTTCCTTCATCTTGTCGTGCAGGATCTTGTTCCAGTTGTGCCGCCAGGATTCAATCAGGAGAAGTTGATCAGGAAGATCAGAATTTCCTCGATGATGAGCAAGTTGAGAAAGGTTGGGTTTTGTTATGTGTCGCTAAACCGAAATCTGATTGTGTGATCAAAACCCATCAAGAAGCCTATCTAGTGTAGGCAATATTATTTGTCAATCATCATTAATATGAAGGGTGATGCTCTAGTCGTTCGTCCTGATCGACTAGAGCATTTTTGGGGATTGACGGCATTACCAGGGATGTTCCGCTCAACTAAATTTCTTCCTTGGCTTGGGTAGGCGTAGAAAATACCATTTCCACCAGTTGGCTGCCCAATAATCCCAGAAACCCTGCTCCCAACCCAAAAATCATGATGTTGAGTTCAGGACTACCGAAGGCTAACCATTGGGGCGTAACCAAGGACAGAACCAGAATGGCTAGGGCTGTAGCGCTCCCCATAAACAGGCCAAGGCGGAGACTAGAGGCGGAGAAAGTGTATCCTACTTGGTCTAGGAGAAATGCGACAAACGGCACACAGACAGCGGCGACGTAAACGGCATAGAAGCATACGATTAAGGTAATAATTGAGCTAGCTTTGAGGGCGATCGCCAAACAAATGAGTCCGTTCAACCCGGCCCAGAGCCAACGATTGGCCTGTTCATTGGGTAATAGGGGCCAGAAATCCAGCGTCGTCTTCGTTTGGATGCGTAGTACACTGCTGCCTGTGCCGAGGGCGGGCACGAGGAGGGCGGCAACCAGGGCCATACCCACCGGACGACCTACGCCCCCACCTAACCAAGTAAGGATGTAGGGAATGGTTTCCTTGCCATCCAACCCCGGTGGGAGAATGCCTGCGGATTGAGCGGTATTCACTAGCACTGAGGGAACCATGGCTAGGGCTAATAACATCAGCGCCGCCAGAATGCAGCCCCAATAAAGGCTACGTAGGTTCTTGGCCTGTACGAGAAACTGCTGGCAGTTCATATCCACTTGAATTAGAAGCACGGTGGAGAGGAAAATTCCCAGGGTTTGGGCAGGCTTCATGTGTTCTAGGGCGGGGAGAAATTCCAGGGGCGATCGCCCATAATCCCCCAAACCATGTAGCGCACTCAGGGCATAGACTAGGGCCAAAAAGTTGACGGCCAAGAGACTGCGATATATCCAACTGGCTTTTTCCATTGGCAGCAGGGATAGGAGCATGATCAAAAGGGTCAGACCCACCATGCTGGGCAACACCGGAAGCCCCAAAACTTTGAGGATAAAGGTGCCTGAGATAATTTGGGCGGCACCAATGCCAATCATGGAAACCCAGGACATGACCCCAATGGTGACTCTGGTTTGCTGACCGTAGCGATCGCCCAACAGGGTCCAGATTTGGTCCACCCTAGTCCAATAGAAGCGGGCAATCAGCATCAGGCCAAAGGTTCCCAGACCAAGGGATACGGCATAAAGACTACCCGCAAGACCCTGGGTAAAGGCTTGTTCAGCGGTCCCTAACAAAAAGCCCATGCCGTAGTGAGTCGAGAGCAGTAAAGCGGCTAGGGACACAGGCCCCAACTTGCGGTCTTGCAGCATAAGATTGCCTCTCAATTCAGTAGAACAGTTTACCAATTACAAATTGAGTCAAACTCAGTTGTAAAGGTTTAGCCCAAGAAAGGCAAGGGTTAAGGCGGATTAAGTCAAGGTTTCAAAATATATATCCTGAGAACTGTAATGACTCCATCCGATGGGGTCAAGGTTTTACAACGTATATAATGTTTTAGGGATTGCGATGAGGGATGGATGGGCATCCGTTGCGCTGAATTGGGTTTACATCATTAGACCTGTCTGAAAATTGGGGTGGAGTACCCGCGCAGCGGTTACTTCACCCCAATTTTCGGACGACTCTATTGGAAAAAATTTGAATAGTCCAGGGCTATGGGCGATCGCGCCCTCATTACCCCATTTCACAGGTATCGAGATTATAAATTGCCCTAATCAGAAGTCATAAATAGTAATTGACCCGCCTCAACGCCCCTTCACCTCATTTAAAAAACTTTTGGTGAGGGGCGCGGCTCCGCCTCACCCCCCACCAAAAACTGAGATTTTATTTAATACTCCTTCCTAAGGGTGCAGCAATCTAGCGCTGGGGTTCAAGAGTTTTCGAGGGTTTCCGAGCTTTCCCTAGCCTCATAATCAGCGCTAGACTCGTGGGTCTCACGCTGTTGGCTCAGTTGATTCAGCAACGACAACACCTTGCTCCCCTCCTCAATGCCCTTGTCTTGGATAAACACGACCAAAGGGGTGTGACGTAGCCGTAAGCGTTGTCCCAGGGTACTCCGCACAAATCCTGTTGCAGCCTTTAATCCGGCCATGGTTTCCAATTTAGCTTCCTCGGTGCCGTAAATGCTGACAAAAACCTTGGCGTGTTGCAAGTCCCCCGACACATCCACACGGGTGACGCTGACCATCCCCATGCCCACCCGATCATCCTTAATCCCGGAGAACAACAGTTGGCTGACCTCGCGCTTAATTAATTCAGCGACACGGGCGACTCGACGGTTGGTTGCCATACTGATAGACCTCTATAACTAAACACAATAATGGATGAATCTGGGCACTATTCCTAGTTGCCAATCGCAAGGAGCAGGGGTAATGCTATCCAGCATTTAGCCCTAACATGGCTCGGAGGGTAAAAGAGAGAAAAATAAAGCTGCTAATCACTAAACCGATGAGGGCGATCGCCGTTACAGGCTGCTTTAGGAGGGGTAAAAATGGCTTCACAAACAATGAATATAAGATACCCAAAGAAATCGTAATAAAGTAGCGAGGATAGCGGGAAACATTATCAAAGAATTCTTGCATGATCTTTAAAAATATCCAGAGATAGGTATGATAAAAGAGTTTAGTACGACTGATCTTAAAGGGAATCAAGGCTCGGTGCAATGGAAGACAACCTGAAAGCGGTTGCACAGTCATCACCAAACCACCCTTCATTTTAGGCTAAACTCTGTTGCCCGTGAACACCCCATTTCTTGAAGGGGAAAGCTGTTTATGTCGCCATACTCCTTTCGGAGTGGCATTGCGCCATTGCCTCCTACGGTTCATTCGCCCACCATTCATCCGTCCAACGCCAATGCACCCCTTGGCAGTCCGGCTCGTCCTTTTCTGAAATGGGCGGGGGGTAAGGGGCGAGTGTTGACCCAATATGTTCCCTATTTCCCCTCATTTTCCACCTACTATGAGCCATTTTTGGGAGGGGGAGCGGTGTTTTTCCATCTCCAAGCCACCACTCATCTGGCCAATGCCTATTTGATGGACATCAATCAAGAGTTGGTGAATGTATACCGCTGCATCCGAGATGAAGTGGACATAGTGGTGCAGCAATTGCAATACCACCAACATCATCACAACCGGGATTACTATTATCACATTCGCGCCACAGTGCCTCAATCTCCGGTGCAACGGGCAGCACGGCTTCTATATTTGAACAAGACTTGTTTTAATGGGCTGTACCGGGAAAATGCCCAGGGACAATTTAATGTGCCATTGGGCCGCTACAAACGTCCTAACATTTGTCCAACGGAGGTTTTAAAGGCTGCGGCGCGATCGCTCCAATGCGTTCACCTTAGCGTTAATCCCTTTGAACTAGTATTAGAAAAGGCCCACACATCCCAAGATTTTGTTTATTTTGATCCACCCTATCATCCCATTAGCCCGACCAGTAATTTTACAAGCTACAGTCGCTATTCTTTCAGTGCCGAAGATCAAAGTCGCCTGCGAGATACGTTCGTGATCCTAGCGAATCGGGGCGTAAAAGTGATGCTGTCTAACTCTGATTGTCCCTTTGTTCGAGATCTGTATCGGGATTTCCCCATTCACACCATTTATGCGGCACGGGCCATTAACTCCAAGGCCAACAAACGGGGCAAAATCACCGAAGTTTTAGTTACGTCTTATTAGCGATGGTCATTTATTTGGTGTGGCTATTTATTTTGGTATGGCTATTTCAATCCTCTGATTCATTCAAGCGCTGGGATAAAATAACTTGAGAATTTGGGGACCAATGGCAGTCAGAGGTAACACTTTTTGAGCCGCACCCAGGGCGATCGCCTCCCTCGGCATCCCAAACACCACACAACTCGCCTCATCCTGAACCAGGGTAATCCCCCCAACCTGGGCTATATCCAATAACCCATCGGCCCCATCCCGGCCCATGCCTGTCATCAACGCCGCCACGACGGAGCGGCGATAATAGGTAGCCACACTTTTGAACAACACCGTAGCCGATGGACGATGGCCTGAAACATAGGGGGATTGCTGGCACAATAATTGTCCGGTCGAACCAATTTCTAAATGATAATTCTCAGGTGCGAAATAAACCGTTCCGGCTTGGGGTTGTTCCCCTGTTTGGGCAACCTGAACCGACACCTGGCACTCCCGATCCAGCCATGCCACCAAGCCCCCTAAAAATCCTTCACTGATATGCTGAACGCACACCACCGGGATAGGCAAATTGGCGGGAAATTCCTTCAAAACCGTATGAAGCGCATTGGGTCCTCCGGTGGAGGCGGCGATCGCAATAATCCGGGGCGATCGAATATCAATTTGAGGAGCCATCCCCAAGTTAGCGGTTCCCAGTCCGGTTTTCCCAGAATTTAACCATGAAGTCGAAGGGGACGAAATCGAAGGGGACGAAATCGAAGGGGACGAAATCGAAACAGTTGCGACCGGGGGAGAAGCACTAGCAGGAGCAGGCGAGGGTGAAGTCCCAGCGGTTCCAAAACGACGATGTTGGGTAAACACCTTCACCCCAGCCAATACCCGCACCTTATTGATTAAGGCTAGTTTAATCCCTTCATAATCGGCAGCGGACCCCCCTTGGGGTTTGGGGAAAACATCCACCGCCCCCGCCTTCAAAAGCTGGAATACGGTAGCACTGTCCTCTTCACTGACTGAAGCACTGATCACTAAAATGGGACGGGGATAGTCTGCCATCAGATGTTGGGTCAGTTCCAAGCCTCCCATCTGGGGCATGTGTAAATCGGTGCAAATAACATCGGGCTGGGTTTTGGGAATGAGGTGGAGCGCATCTCTTCCGGTACGGGCTGTTCCCACCACTTCAATATCCGGGGCACTAGAAAAGATTCGGTTGAGAATAACCGTTGCAATGGGGGAGTCCTCAACTACAAATACGCGAATCGGTTGTTTAGCCATGGGACATGTGCCTTATTCCTTAGCCCTATATCAGGCGTTCGAGGGTATCTAATAGAATATCCTGGCTAAAGCTACTTTTGGTAATATAGGCATTGGCTCCGGCTTCCGCTCCCCGACGGCGATCGTCATCACTGGCTAAGGTGGTGACAAGAATAATGGGTAATTCGCTATACTCCCGGTTTTTGCGAATGCGTTCAGTCAGCCCTAACCCATCCAGCTTGGGCATTTGCACATCAGATACCACCGCATCAAAGTGTTGCATCTGAAGTTTGGAGAAGCCGTCCAATCCATCCACAGCGGTGACAACGCTGTAGCCCGCCGATTCTAAAATCCGTTTCTCTTGGGTGCGGGTGGCGATCGAATCTTCCACGAGTAAGACGGTTTGATGGTCCCGTGTATTCTTGTCCG
>JAYKIC010000084.1:0-10844 GCA_035284985.1 Leptolyngbyaceae cyanobacterium | reverse complement strand
GGCAGCACCGAACCAAGTACTTGATCGTCAACGGATTTTTGATGGTATTTGATTTCCTCACATTTGGCGATGCCGCCTCTGGTTTAATCGTGTTTGGCAGCCATGCACTCTCTTTTTCAATTTATATTGCCTTAGTTTGGGGGCTGTTTTTGACCCTGGATGGCTGGCAGTCCCGCCAAACCCAAGGCAGGGCATTTGAGAAAAAATTTCGGGGTTGGCAACGGCGCAAGTGGCTGTCACAATCGGTTCGCAACTTTTTGGGAGGTTTGTTTAAGGTCACATCCTCGTAAATTGACCGGGAAGCTGATCGCAAATTCCTCAAAGATCGGCAGTATGAAGTCAGCATTTTAGCTAGCAGCAGGGCGGTAGCCCTGCACTCACCAAACCGTTTAAGGGTAGGTGTTTCATGAAACACATCTGCTTTGACTGGGCCATTAAAAAAATCCTGCGGGATAAAGTTAATTTTGTCATTCTAGAAGGTTTTCTGACAGAACTAATTGGTGATGCCATTAAAATTGAGTCTATTCTGGAAAGCGAAAGCAATAAAGTTTTAGAAGAAAGTAAGTTCAATCGTGTCGATATTCTAGCCCGGAGCAGTGACGGTAAACTGATTTTAATTGAAGTGCAAAATAGCACCGAGCAGGATTATTTTCACCGGATGCTTTATGGTGCGTCTTCCCTGGTGTTTGAGTATCTGAATCAGGGAGAATCCTATAGCAATGTTAAAAAGATTTATTCTGTTAACATCGTTTATTTCTCCCTAGGTCGAGGGGATGATTATGTTTACGAAGGACGGGTTGAGTTTCGAGGACGACACGTTAAGGATCGTTTAGAACTCTCCACCAGTCAACAGGAATTATTCAAAATAAAGGATATTTATCAGATTTTTCCTGAGTATTATGTGCTGCGAGTCAATCAATTTGATGGCCAGACCAAAGATAATCTGGATGAATGGATTTACTTTCTTAAAAATAGCGAAATTAAAGAAGAATTTTCTGCCCAAGGTTTACCCGAAGCCAAGGAACGTCTGCGGGAAGAGCGATTAGAAGGGGTTGACCGAGAGGCTTATCATAGATTCCTCAAAGATCGGCAATATGAAATCAGCATTTTAGCCAGCACTAGGGCGGCAGCGGAGTTGGAAGGCTGGAAAAAAGGAATCCAAGAAGGACTAGAACAAGGTCTAGAGGAGGGGCTACGGCTTCAGCAAATTCGCATTGCTCAGAGTCTCAAGCGATCGGGCAGTCCAGCGGAATTTATCGCAGACGTTACGGGGTTAACGATCGCTGAGGTGAATGCGCTCAACCCTGAGCAATAGGCTTGTGAAGCGATCGCTCCTGCCCCTCTTCCACCGCCCATGGTGTCCCCACCGGATCACCCCAACAGAATCCCCTACACTAAAGATGGTTCTCCTGTAAACAACGGATGGTATATGGTAGAAGCATCACTGAACCCCATGCCCAATCAGTTTGCTGAGGGGATTACTCAACTTTTAACAGAGTTATTTCCAGGTCAGGATTACGGTAACGGCTCCTACTTGGCTCAGATTCTTTGGCAACGGGGTTGGTTTAATGAAGTGAATTCTCCCCAGGAGGATGGTCGGGTTGCGCTCAAAGGATTTCTCCAACCTGATTACTATCAACCCACCTCACCCTTTGCCTTTGGCGAGGAAATGATCGGTGCGGTTCAGCGCTTGTGCAAGGCGTATGAACAAGATGAGAAGGTGGCGATTTGGGGGGATTTTGATGCGGATGGCTTAACCGCCACTGCCGTATTGTGGGACGGTCTGGGCCAATTCTTTGTGAAGCATGAACAATTAACTTACGTAATTCCCAATCGGCTGACAGAATCCCACGGACTCAATCAAGTCGGATTAGAACAATTAGCGGAACAAGGATTTCATCTCGTTGTTACTTGCGATACGGGTAGCACGAGTCTGGATGAGTTTGTCTATGCCCAATCGTTAGGGTTAGAGGTCATTGTGACCGATCACCATACGTTGAGTCCGCAGCGCCCAGCGGTGGTGGCGTTAATTAATCCGCGATCGCTCCCCTCCAGCCATCCCCTAGCCCATCTTTCTGGGGTAGCGGTGGCGTATAAACTGGTGGAAGCCCTGTATGAAGCCTTACCTGATGTGCCCTCGGAACCGCTGGACCATTTGCTGGATTTAGTGGCGATTGGCTTAATTGCGGATTTAGTCGAACTGAAGGGGGACTGCCGCTATCTGGCCCAGCGGGGAATTCAACAATTGCAACGGTTGACCCAAACCAAGCAGCCCGGTCGTCCCGGTATCGCCAAGTTACTAGAAATGTGCAAGCGCATGGGCGATCGCCCCACCGATATCTCTTTCGGCATCGGTCCCCGTATCAACGCCATTAGTCGGATTCATGGGGATGCCACCTTTGCCGTAGAATTGCTGACCAGTCGGGATGGCGATCGCTGTCGTCAATTGGCCGCTGAAACCGAACTAGCTAACAGTCGTCGCAAAAGCCTGCAAAAAGATGTGATCAACCAGGTGGAGATCCGTTTAGCCGAACTCGATCTGGCCACCACCCAAGTCATTGTTCTCACCGATCCCCAATGGTCCGTTGGGGTTCTCGGTCTCGTGGCTGGACAAATTGCTCAGGAATATGGTCGTCCCACCATTTTGCTAACAACAGATGACAACCAAAATCCAAAGTCTACAATCCAAAATGCTTTGGCTAGGGGATCGGCGCGATCGATTAATAACATTGATTTGTATGGATTAGTGCAAAGCCAGTCCCATTTGATACATCGATTTGGAGGACATCCCTTTGCGGCAGGCTTAAGTTTACCCCTTGAAAATGTGCCCGCGTTTCGGGAGGCAATTAATCGAAAATGTCGGGAATTATATGGGGATCTGACTCGTCAATCTTCCCTGCCTACTGCTGATTTAACGGTGACGGTGGCGGAGTTGGGGCGATCGCTCTTCCGGGAATTAAAACTGGTGGAACCCTGTGGTATGGGCAATCCAGTTCCTAAATTACGAGTAAAAAACTGCACCTTCAAACAAAGCATTAACCGTAAAATTAAGGACTACAAAGGCAATAAACAAGACTATATCAAAACTAGTTTTCGCCTTTGTGATCACACCTGCTCCGACGGATTTCCTGGCCTGTGGTGGGGACATTACCAAGACGAATTACCCACCCAACCCACCGATGTCATCGTCGAACTGGATTTCAACACCTACGATAACCAGTACGAAGTTCGTCTGATTGCCCTAGTGTCTCCCCTCCCCTCCAACCTCATCCTTACAGCCCCAACGGCCCCTATTTTTATAGACCAACGCCCTTTGGAAAGACCGAGGAGTGAAGACCGAGGAATGAAGAGTGAAGACTATTTTAACTTTCCCCCTCAACCCTCAACCCTCAACCCTCAAATCGCTCCAACGCTCCAATCCTGTCCTCGTAATTGGCAAGAACTGGAAACCTGGGTCAACCAGGCCATTCGTGATGATCGGACGGTGGCGATCGCCTTCTCTCTCCCCACCCCCTCCCCACCACCCACCATTTTGCGGCACATGGTTGGCATTGCCAAATATCTCAGCCGCACGGGTACCCCGATTAAACGGGAGAAATTAGCGGCAATATTGGGAATTGGCGATCGCTCCCTCACCCTGGGTCTGACCGCCCTATCTGCGGTCGGCTTCACCCTCGACCCCCAGACCCACCCCCTCAAAATTGGGGTATCCCTCCCCTCGGACACTCCCCTACCCGCCATCAAAACCTTCCTATCCGCCATTCAAGAAGAACAGTTTCAACAACAATATTTCGCTCAGGCCCCGATCGCCGTATTCGCCCAAGCCAGTCAAGCGATGCATCAGGCCCCATCGTCACTCCAGATAAACGGTGCCCAGTCGTCCAGATGATTGCAATCTCTACCTTTGCCGCCTAGTGCTTGAAGATGTTTGGCCTAGATTTGTTGCTGTATGCTGAGGGCGACCGCTTCTGCCACCCGAATCCCATCCACCCCTGCTGACAAAATCCCTCCAGCATACCCGGCCCCTTCTCCTGCTGGATACAATCCTTTGATATTCAGGCTTTGAAAATCTTCGCCCCTGGTAATCCGAATGGGGGATGACGTGCGGGTTTCCACCCCTGTTAGCACGGCATCGTCCATGGCAAAGCCACTGATTTTCTGGTCGAAGATGGGGATGGCTTCCCGGATGGCGGCGATCGCAAACTCCGGTAAACTTTGGCTCAAATCCGTTAAGTGGACCCCCGGTTTATAGGTGGGTTTCACCTGCCCTAGGACCGTTGAAGGGCGTTCCGCCAGAAAATCACCCACTAGCTGTCCCGGTGCCTTGTAGGAGCGATCGCCCAACTCAAAGGCCCGACTTTCCAAATCCCGCTGCAAATACATTCCCGCGAGGGGACCATCGGGGTAATCCACCTCTGGGGTAATCCCCACCACAATTCCAGCGTTAGCATTTTTACCGCTGCGTTCGTACTGACTCATGCCGTTCGTCACGACCCGCCCCACCTCGGACGTAGCCGCCACCACCTGCCCCCCCGGACACATACCAAAACTGTAGACCGCTCGGCCATTGGTGCAGTGATGCACCAACTGATAATCCGCCGCCCCCAACACTGGATGACGGTACGCTGTCCCCCCCCGGATGGTTGTAGGGGCATTGCCCCCGTGCTTGCCCTTACAACCATCCGGGGCAAGCACGGGGGCGTTGCCCCTACCGGGGTCGCCAAATCGCCATTGATCGATCAGGGCTTGGGGATGTTCGATGCGAAACCCGATGGAAAAGGGTTTGGGTTCAATGAAAACGCCTTGCTGGTGTAGCATTTCAAAGGTGTCACGGGCACTGTGGCCCACCGCTAAAATCACATGGTCGGCGGCAATAAACTCCCCACTGGCCAGTGTCACCCCTTGCACCTGTTGCCGCTCAATCTCCACCCGCTCCACCCGTTGCTGAAATCGAATTTCTCCCCCCAATTCTTCAATGTGGTGACGGATGGCCTCGACAATTTTTACTAGACGATAGGTGCCGATGTGGGGCCGATTAAGGTAAAGAATTTCCGGCACAGCTCCCGCCTTCACCAGTTCCGTAATGACTTTGCGGCCCCGATTGCCCGGATCTTTAATGCGGCTATAGAGCTTGCCATCGGAGAATGTCCCTGCGCCTCCTTCGCCAAACTGCACATTGGATTCGGCTTGGAATGTCCCTTTGCTCCAAAAACGGAAGGTATCTTGGGAGCGATCGCGCACCTGTTTGCCCCGCTCCAGAATCAGCGGTCGGAACCCCATCTGGGCCAACAACAACCCTGCAAACATGCCACAGGGGCCATTGCCAATCACAATTGGACGGGTTTTCAAGCCCGCTGGGGCATGGGTGACGTAGTGATAGTCCGTGTCCGGTTTGGGCTTCACGTTTTGGTCTTCTTGGAATCGCTTCAGCAGGGTTGATTCCAATGGTGTTTCCACATCAATGGTGTAAACAAAGGTAATGGCATCCCGATGACGGGCATCATAGCTGCGCTTGAAGATGGTGTAATCCGTCAGGGCATCCGCTGGAATTCGTAACTTTTTGACAATGATGGCTGTGAGATCGGCATCCGTGTGGTCAAGGGGTAATTTGATATTGGTCAGGCGTAGCATGGCAGCAATCGGCAATGGGTTCATCTATCTATGATTGCATAGTGGGTCATGGGGCGATCGCTCCCTTCTCCTAAGCCGCGATCGCCCCGTCCCTGCTCCTCCCCTCCCCTCCTGCCCCAGTGCCACAGAAAAATTACTCCATAAATCCATCACAATCCATCACAATTGAGCGGATGATGATGGATAATGCCAAAGGGAAAGGCCGATGGCTAGCATTCTTATAATTCAGCTAATTCAGCCGAAAATTAAGCTGAACAGACTGAACTGAGCAGATTGAACCGAGCAGAAGAAACAGGTGGAATGGGCGAAACAACTGAGCTAAAGCAAACGAAAGTACCGCAACAACCCTGGTGGCGCAAGCTGATCCAATGGGATCTGAGTCGGGCTGTGGTAATTGGGGCGATCGCCTTTTGGGTCATCGTCCTCAGTCTCCTGGTTCACCGCCACTTCAGCATGTATCCCTCCTACGCCTCCTTCGATCAAGGCATTTTCAACCAAGTCTTCTGGAATGGCGTACACGGTCGCCCTTTCCAAAGCTCTCTCTCCTCCACCCTCTCCACTCCCGTGGTTCACGATGGTCAACTCCCCGAAGTCTTCTACCATCGCTTGGGCCAACACTTTACCCCAGCCCTACTGCTGTGGCATCCCCTCTACGCCCTATTTTCTTCCCCCGTCACCTTGCTCGTCCTCCAAGTTAGCCTCATCACCCTATCTGGCCTCATTCTCTATCGACTGGCACGGCAACATCTTGACCCCGGCCCCGCCACCTTCATCACCCTAGGCTACTACTGCGCCAACACCGTCATTGGCCCCACGTTGGCCAACTTTCACGATCTATGCCAAGTCCCCCTTTTTACCTTCAGCCTTTTTCTTGCCTTTGAGCGCAAATGGATGTGGCGCTACTGGCTATTTGCCTTTCTCCTCTTGCTCGTGCGGGAAGACACGGGGGTCATTTTGTTCAGCATTGGAGCCTATTGGATTTTGAGTCGGCGTGATCCCTGGCTAGGGTTAGCTACCTGTAGCGTTGCCCTTAGCTACATTCTGGTGTTGACCAATGTGGTAATGCCCCTCTTTTCTGAGGATATTTCTCGACGATTCATGATTGAGCAATTCTCCCCTTACATTGACGGGGAAGAAGCGTCAACCATACAGGTGATGTGGGGGTTACTCACCCGTCCCGGCCAACTCCTGTGGGATCTCGTTACCCCGCTCGATCGCACCCTCAAATATTTGATGGCCCACTGGTTGCCCCTGCTGTTTGTCCCTGCCATTTCCCCCTCTGCCTGGGTTTTGAACGCCTTTCCCCTGATCAAACTATTTGTTCGGGATGACAGCACTGCCCTATCGGTCAATCTCCGCTACGCCCTCACCGTCATCCCCGGTTTTTGTTACGGGGCAATTTTGTGGTGGTCGGCCCATCCCCAAGCTTTCAATCGCTGGGTGCGGCGGGTGTGGATTGGCTGTCTGAGCCTAGCGGTCATTTTTACCCTAACGTCTAACCCCAACCGCGCCCTCTCGTTTATCATTCCTGATTCTGTGCAGCCCCGTGTCTACATTTCACCCCAGCGACAGTGGCAGCATGTGGGAGTGATTCGCCGCTTCATGGATACCATTCCCCCTGATGCCAGCGTCTCCACCACCACCCACATCGCCCCTCACCTCTCCAGTCGCCGCGAAATTGTACGGTTCCCGGCTTTCAAGTTGCGGAATGATGCCCTAGAAGAGATTTTTGTCGATTATATTCTGGTGGATCTGTGGCAATTGCAACAGTATCAGGTGGTATTTCTGGATGATCGGGAGCGACTCCAACAAATGTTGCCCGTTCTCGATCGACTAATCGCAGGTAATCGCTATCAATTGGCTGGGTTGGAAGATGGGGTGGTCTTCTTACAAAGGCGAGGGGATCTCAATGCGGCGGCGATGGCGGATTGGGAGCAGTATCGGCAGGAGTTGGAGGGGGAGTGAGTGAGTGGGTGAGTGGGTGAGTGGGTGAGTGGGATATTTTTTTTAATTGGGATTGATTGGAGGATGGTTATGGTGAGCCAACAAACAAAACAAAATGGGGTGGCCTTGCTTGCGGGGGTGATGTTTGGGTTGGGCTTGGGGTTGTCGCAGATGATTGATCGCGATCGCGTCCTTGGCTTCCTCGACGTTACAGGGCAGTGGGATGCTACCCTCATGTTTGTGCTGGGTGGAGCCGTGGGGGTGACGCTTATTACTTTCCGCTTTGTGTTGAAGCAATCCCATCCATTGTTGAGCCAACAGTTTTATCTGCCCACTAAAACCAGTATCGATCGCCCCTTGATTATGGGTGCCGCCCTATTTGGCATTGGCTGGGGTATCGGTGGCTATTGTCCTGGTCCCGGTGTGGTATCCCTCGTTCTAGGCAGTTGGAACCCGGTCCTATTTCTAGCCGCATTTATCGTTGGTTCTTGGTTGACTAAAACATTCCTGATGGCTGCATCACCTGCGGCTCGTCCCACAGCAGCTCCGGTGGGTCATGGTGAAAGCGATGAGGTTGGACGTTAACCCCTAACTCATCATTGGGATTCCGACTGGCAAGGATCGGGTCAATGGCCGCCGCAATGCGGATTGGGATGGCGTACCTGGTTGGTGATTGCAACGGATAAGTTAGAATACCGAGGGAGTAAAGACTGGCTTTACATGGGTTGAATCCATGGAGTTCAGGCGGGAGTCCATAGGGATAGTTGGGAATTAGAGTATGATGGTACAGGTCAAATATTCTTGGCCCAAACGTTGGGTTTTGGGTTGGATGCTGGTATTGTTGTGGTTGGGATGTACCAGTTGTTCCCTGCCCCAGGTTAATGCCGAGGATCGCTTATTTTTACCCCTGTCGGTGGATTGGTTGGATGAATATGTTCTACCTGCCACGACATATGAAAATACGCCAGTGGGCGGTTTGTCCGCGATCGCCTATGATCGCCAGCGCGATCGCCTTTATGTCCTCTCCGACGATCGTGGCAACCTGGCTCCCCCTAGGTTTTACACCCTCCGGCTAGAATTTGCTAGTAACGTCAGCACCACCAACGACACCCGCAGCACTAGGGACATGGATGAGGGGATGGGGGCGATCGCCAATGAATCCACCCCTACTTCCCCCATCACCATCGACACCGTTGAAATTGAATCCGTCACCCTGCTCACCACCGAAGACGGCAGCCCCTATGAACCGGGGGACATTGACCCCGAAGGCATGGTCCTATCCCCCCAACAAACCCTATTTATTGCCAGTGAAGGTGACTCCGATGCCCGCATTGCGCCCACCATCGATGAATTTGACCTCACCACCGGACAGCGCCTGCGCCGCCTCCCCATTCCCACCAAATACCTGCCCAGCAGTCAACTTCCCCCATCCAACCAGTTATTTGTCAATCCTAGCCAGTTGAGGGACGTTCCCACAGACCCCCAAACCAGTGGAGTCCAAAATAACCGGGGCTTTGAAGCCCTAGCCCTTAGCACAGCGGGGCGGGGTGAACCCTATCGTATCTTTGCGGGCATAGAGGAACCCCTAGTCCAAGATCTGGAGATCACCGAGGCCAGTTATTCCCAACCTGGACGCATTCTTCACTACGTTATCAGTCCCGACCAAGTGGTTGTTCTATCGGAGCAGGTGTATCCCATTGACCCCTTGCCCTTCGGTGCGCTCAACAATGGCTTGGTGGAACTATTGGTGCTAGACCAAGGGGGGCATTTGCTCAGCTTGGAACGTTCCTATGGTTTAGGTGGGGTTCGAGCCAAGCTTTACCAATTAGTCTTTAGTAATGCCAACGACACCTCAACCCGGCCCGTGTTACCCCCTGATTTGGCGGGAGTTCAGCCCATGCGAAAGCGATTACTCCTAGATTTACATGAGTTGGGCATCCCTCTCGATAATCTGGAAGGAATGACTCTTGGACCGCGATTGCCCGATGGGAGCCAGAGCCTTCTGTTGATCAGTGACAATAATTTCAACTCGGAGGATCAATTCACCCAAGTCTTGCTGTTTCGGCTCAATGGTTTGCCCTAGGCACGATTGATTCAGATAAAGACTGTAATGGGCCTGGTTGACTGCTAAAAATCCGGCATTGGGTGCGAAAACTCCTCCCTTACAAGGGATTGGGGCAATGTAGGGGTCCGTTCGTTTGACCTAAGCCAGGTGTTATAGGCAACTTCATGCAAAGCTGGTATTACTGATATTCTGAGTTTTCAAACACGCTCTTAATACAATTCAAGACTACAACTAAATAAGTGAATTACTTGTAGCGTTTTCTGCTGTTGACAGTGAGTTTATCTTTCCGCTTTTTAGTAGTTGTTTATTTGTTGTTGGATATCGTTATATAACGAAAAGAGTTTCTTTTGTCTGGGTCTTAGGGGATTATCTTCAATATGGACAGGTTAAAATTAATTCATTAGTCAAGTTATAGTGGCGATCGCCCTATCAATACCATCGCAATATCAGTATCACAATAGCATCACAATAGCATCACAATAGCGGAGTCAAGTTAACTATGGGTCACAAACAAAAGGGGAGCAAAAAAGCGAAGCAGGCGAATGCTGAATCCCAGGATGAGTTAGAATTTCGCTACACGTCTGAAGCGGAAACTTCCTCAAAATTATCTAAGTCCTTTTATGAAAAAGAGTTAGCAAAACTTCAGGTGGAATTGGTTAAGCTGCAATATTGGGTTAAGCACACCAATACCCGCATTGTGATTATTTTTGAAGGGCGAGATGCGGCAGGAAAAGGGGGAACCATTAAGCGGATTACGGAACCGCTAAATCCCCGTGGCTGTCGCATTGTGGCCTTGGGAACGCCGAGCGATCGGGAAAAAACGCAGTGGTACTATCAGCGCTATGTGGCTCATTTGCCTGCTGCGGGGGAAATTGTTTGTTTTGATCGCAGTTGGTATAACCGGGCTGGGGTGGAACAGGTTATGGGATTTTGTACCGATGAGGAACATCAAGAATTTATGGAAACCTGTCCCCAATTCGAGCGGATGTTAGTTCGGTCTGGCATTATCTTATTAAAATACTGGTTTTCTGTCAGTGATGAGGAACAGGAACGGCGGTTTCAATCCCGCAGCAAAGATCCGGCCCGCCGCTGGAAACTCAGCCCGATGGATTTGGAGTCCCGCGATCGCTGGATTGAATATTCCAAAGCCAAAGATGAGATGTTTGCCCATACCAATATTCCAGAAGCTCCTTGGTTTACGGTG
>JAYKIC010000083.1:0-5802 GCA_035284985.1 Leptolyngbyaceae cyanobacterium | reverse complement strand
ACAATGTCCTGGATATCATGCCCACGGCGATCGCCCAGGAGCGCATCCAACTGGCCCAGGTGGCGATCGCAACAGGAACCCCCCAAAAGCAAGAGTTTTCCTTTGTGGAGGATGGGCAAACCTATTACGAGGAAGCCCGCATCTCCCCCATCAACGATGAGGAAGTGTTGGTGATGGTGCGGGATATTAGCAAGCGCAAACTAATTGAACTCCGACTTCAGGAGCGGGAACGGGAGTATCGCCTGTTAGTTGAAAACCTCCCGGCTGGGGTGGTGGTTCACGGACCCAACAGCGACATTCTCACTAACAATAGCCGCGCCACCGAACTGCTGGGCCTGACCACCGAACAAATGCAGGGCAAAACCGCCATTGATCCGGCCTGGTCATTCCTAGAAGAAGACGGCATCACCCCCATGCCCTTGGAAAACTATCCAATCAACCGGGTTTTGGACTCCGGCCAACCGATTGAAAATCTAGTGCTGGGAATTAATCACCCTGGCTCACATGATCAAGTGTGGGTGTTGGTCAATGCTTATCCCTTATTTGGCAATGATCGGAAACTGGATCGGGTGATCGTCACCTTTGTGGACATTACCCCCCAAAAACAAGCTCAGTTTGACCTGATTGCCAGTGAGCAACGCTATGCCGCACTGGCGGCTACGGCCCCTGTGGGTATTTTTCGATCTGACATCGCTGGTAACAGCATCTTTGCCAACGAGGGGTTGGGCGAAATTTCCGGCTTAACCCTAGAAGAGTTGTTGGGTCAGGGCTGGCTCAAGGCCATCCATCCCGACGATGTGGACCTGGTACGCACCACTTGGCAACGGGCCAATGAACAACAGCAGACGTTCAAGTGTGAACATCGTTTCTTACGCGGCGATGGCCGGGTGGTGTGGGTGGTGGCCCATGCGGAGGTGGAGCGCAATGCCATGGGGCAAATCATCGGCTATGTGGGAGTGTTGACTGATATTAGCGATCGCAAACGCACCGAGATAGAACTGCGATCCCTCAAAGAACAGCTAGAGTTGGTATTGCAAGCTTCCTCCGAAGGCTTCTGGGATTGGAACCTAATCACCAACGAGATTTACTTTTCACCCCGATGGAAAGAAATGCTAGGGTATAGCGATGACGAACTTGACAACACCTTTGAGATGTGGGAATCGGTGATTTATGCAGAAGACCGCATCGCTGCCCTGAAACGGGTTGAAGCCTACAATAGTGGTCAGGTAGATCAATTCTCAACGATTCAACGGTTTCATCACAAAAATGGATCTGCCGTCCATATCTTGTCCAGAGCCGTTCATGTCAAAAATGCTCAAGGCAAGGCGGTGCGGATGGTAGGTAGCCATCTCGACATTACCTCCACCATCCAAGTTCAGGAAGCCTTGAAAACCTCTGAAATGCAACTCAGCGGCATTCTCAACAGCTCTATAGATGGGATCATGGCCTTCCGGTCCATTCGGGATGACCAAGACCAAATTATCGATTTTGAATGGCTATTAAGCAACTTTGCCGCCTGTCAAACGATCAACCAATCGCCGGAAGCATTAATTGGTCAACGCTTACTAGAAGTCATGCCCGGAAATCGGACCGATGGTCTGTTTGACCTTTACGTCCAGGTAGTTGAAACGGGCACACCTATTCAGCGGCAGTTCCACTACGCCCACGATGGCATCGACACTTGGTTTGAAAACGTTGCCGTCAAACTGGGGGATGGCTTTACCGTGACGTTCCGCGACATCTCCATGTTAAAAACCTCGGAGCAAGCCCTACAACAGGCCAATCAAGACTTGGAAACCCATATCCACGACTTGCGCCAGCGCAATCAGGAAATGCTATTGCTCAGTGAGACCAATGACTTTTTGCAGGCTTGCCGTAGCCTCGATGAAGCCTGTTCAGTGATTGCTACCCTGGTAGAACCCCTCTTCCCTGGTTTTTCCGGCAGGTTTTATGTCACCTGCGCCTCTCGCAACCTGGTTGAGACCGTAGCCCAATGGGGGGCGATCGCAACATCCAAGCAAGAGTTTCAGCCCCATGAATGCTGGGCACTGCGCCGGGGCAAATGGCACCAAGCCATCCCTGAATCCCATAAAATCCAGTGCCAACATATCACGACCTCTGAACCCCACCCGACCACGCTGTGCATTCCCATGATCGCCCAAGGGGAAACCCTAGGGATGTTTTACCTCAGCACGGTTGATGCGACGTTGTTAAGTGAGGCCAAGCAACAGTTGGCCCGCACCGTGGCGGAACAGGTGGGACTGGCGATCGCCAACCTGCACCTACGGGAAACCTTGCAAAACCAGAGCATCCGGGATGAACTGACGGGCCTATTCAACCGCCGTTACCTAGAAGAAGCCCTGCAAATTGAAATTGCCCGTGCCCAACGACATGGCTACCCGACCGCTGTGGTAATGGTGGATGTGGATCACTTCAAGGCATTTAATGATCGGTATGGCCATGATGCCGGGGATGTGGTGTTGAGGGCGATCGCCCAAACCATCAAAAACGGCATCCGAGAATCTGACATTGCCTGCCGCTACGGTGGGGAAGAACTAACCTTGGTTTTCCCTGAAACCTCCCTCCACGAAGCCATGGCTAGGGCAGAAAATCTTCGCATCGCCATTGAACTCATCAGTATTACCTACGGAGAACAAACCTTAGACCAGCTCACCGCGTCCTTTGGCGTAGGGATTTTCCCCGACCACGGTCCCAATGGCTTAAAGGTCATTCAAATGGCTGATGCCGCCCTATACCGGGCCAAGGCTGCTGGGCGCAATCAAGTGATGAGTGCTGAAAACAGGGTGGAGGTGAACCCATGAACGTTCCCCCTATTCCTACGAATGAAGCGGATCGCCTAGCGGCTCTGCGATCGCTCCAAATCCTAGACACCGAACCGGAAGAACGATTTGACTGCATCACCCGCATCGCCCAGCGAGCATTCCACGTCCCCATGGCCCTGGTGAGCCTGGTTGATGCCGAACGGCAGTGGTTTAAATCCCACCAGGGTCTCTGTGCCTGCGAAACGAGCCGTGATATTTCCTTTTGTGGCCACGCCATCCTAAATGACATTCCGTTGATTGTCCCCAATGCCCTAAATGATCCCCGCTTTGCAGACAATCCGTTGGTTCTCGGAGACCCCAACATCCGCTTTTATGCTGGAATGCCATTAAAAGTGCTCAGCACCTACCGCGTCGGTACCCTCTGCCTCATTGATCGGAACCCCCGTAGCTTTAGCCGCAACGAAACCCTGCTGCTTCATGACCTGGCCCAACTAGCAGAACAAGAGTTGGCGGCAGGGAAAACCTCATTACTCGTAGAACTGCAACAGCGCAACCAGGAAATGCAACTCCTCAGCGATCTGAGCGACTTCCTCCAGGCATCCCTCACCCTTACCGAGTCCTTTGAGGTGATTAGCCAGCTCATGGGTTCCCTGTTTCCAAGCTGTTCCGGCGGGGTGTTTATCATCTGTGCCTCCCGCAACCGAGTCGAGCAAGGAACGGTCTGGGGACCACATTTGCATTCCGTCAGCGAGTTTGCCCCCCATGCCTGCTGGTCCCTACGTCGGGGTAGCTTCCACGTCATCAGGCCCGAACGCATGGCGCTAAAGTGTGGCCATGTTCTAGATGATCCAAGCGTGGCCGCCACCCTGTGCATTCCGATGATTGCCCAAGGAGAAACCTTGGGGCTATTCTTTCTCAGCAGCCCTAACCCAGATGCCTTAACCTCGGCTAAGCAGCAATTAGCCCACACCGTGGCGGAGCAGATTGCCTTGACCCTGGCTAACCTCAATCTGCGGGCAACGCTACAAAACCAGAGTATCCGCGATCCCCTCACTGGACTATATAACCGTCACTATTTTGAAGAGACACTTCAACGGGAAATTGCCCGTGCCCAAGCAAAACAAACTGAAATTGGCGTGATCATGGTTGATATCGATCATTTCAAGCAGTTTAACGATACCTACGGCCAGGGTACAGGCGATCTAGTCATGCAAGCCATTGGCAAACTCCTGCGGGAGCAGGTCTGGGGAGTCGATATTGCTTGCCGCTATGGTGGGGAAGAACTGACGGTCATCTTGCCGGATACAACCCTGGAGAAGGCCCAGGCGAAAGCCAATGAGATTCGTGAAGCGATTAGCCTGCTGAAAGTCCCGTTCCATGGCAAGATGGTGCAACAAATCCATGCCTCCCTTGGGGTCGCTGGATTTCCTAAACACGGAAATAATAGGATAACGCTCCTCCAGACGGCGATCGCAGCCCTGCATCGGGCGAAGGGAAATGGTCGCAACCAGGTTATATTAGCCCCCTGATTCCTATAGACCTGTCCGAAAATTGGGGTGGAGTACCCGCTGCGCGGGTACTCCACCCCAATTTTCGGACGACTCTTATGACTTCACGGTTTAACCCAGTCTTCCCCACAAATGCATGGTGTGACATTAGGATTAGTCAGCCAAATCTTGCTTTCATCCCATGGGGAGTGAAATACTGGTCACACCCTCTATGCCTGTGGTAATTGCCGGATGACTTCTTCCCCTTCTCTGCAACCAGCCTCCCCGCCAAATGCCAAAAATCTGGCGGATCGCCCCACCCATGGCGGCAACCGCGCCTGGGCGGCCCAATTGGCGCACTGTCCCCCCGATCAACTGCTGGATTTTTCCGCTAGCATCAATCCCTTGGGACCACCTCCATCAGTGCTCACCGCCATTCAAACCAATCTCCATCGGCTCACGAGTTATCCTGATCCGGCCTATGGCGCGTTGCGATCGGCGTTGGCAACGTTTCACCAGGTGCCGATGGAATGGATCATGGTGGGTAACGGCGCAGCGGAACTGCTGACTTGGATTGGGCGGGAGTTGGCCGCCTTGCCTTGCACCTATGTATTAGCGCCAGGTTTTGCGGATTATGGTCGGGCGATCGCCAGCTTCAACGGTAACATTAAGCCCCTGCCCCTGAATCTGGATGCCCTGCTGCACAGTTCTGGAGAAATAGCAGACTGGAGCTGTTGTCCGGCCTTTCAAACGGCGATCGCTCCTGATCCCCCCCCTTCAGCCTGTGGTATTTTGATCAACACCCCCCACAACCCCACGGGTGTTCTCTTTGCCCGCGAACTGTTACAGCCCTTGTTAGACAAATTTGCCCTGGTGGTGGTGGATGAAGCATTTATGGACTTTTTACCCCCATCCCAACAGCAGAGTATGTTGGATTGGGTGCTAGATTGGCCTAACTTGGTGGTGGTGCGATCGCTCACCAAATTTTACAGCCTCCCAGGATTACGCCTAGGTTATGTCGCGGCCCACCCCGACTATCTGCAACGTTGGCAGCAATGGCGCGATCCCTGGCCTGTGAATACCTTGGCGGAAGTGGCCGCGATCGCCGCCCTCACCGATCACTCCTTCCAACAACAAACCTGGGCTTGGCTGATGGCTACCCGTCCCACCCTGCACCAAGCCATCCAGGCGCTTCCGGGGCTAACCCCCTTTCCCGCCACCGCCAACTTTCTTCTGGTTCGCACAGAAGGGTCCAGTTCCCACCTCCAACACCAACTCCTGCAACACCAGCAAATTTTGATTCGGGACTGTCTGAGTTTTGCCGAATTGGGCGATCGCTACTTTCGCATCGCCATCAAACAACCCACCGAAAACCAACGCTTACTCGATGGTCTCCACTCCCTCCTATCCCAACCCACCGAACCCCAACCCTGCAAATATTCAGGAAACTCTCACCCACTCTGATCTCAAATACGTCAAAATAATCAAACTAAAAGACTGTAAGGTTTAAGGAGTGATTTCATGGTTCAGGC
>JAYKIC010000082.1:0-2771 GCA_035284985.1 Leptolyngbyaceae cyanobacterium | reverse complement strand
TGAGGATTCTAAGTAATCATCAGGATTGTCTGAAGGTTGGCTTTGGGGATGGTCTGATATGGCGTGGCTGGGTGCTGCCCCATCCATGACACCAGTGGTGACGGCACTGGCTACCATGGTCCCGGTTAAAGCGCCGGATAAGGCGGGTTGGGCGGTAGCTGTCGCAAGCACCGTGGGAGGGGGGAGTGGAGTCGCACCCGATCGCCCTTGCGTTCCAGTGCCATGAGCATTCCGCCGCCGAGTCACCCGTTGCTGAATCAGACAATGGCGACGATAGCGAGACAATTCTTCATCTAAATCCACATCCAAGCAATCCAGCGCATTTTGCAGTGCGGGGTGCAAAATAGCGGCTGTTTGACCCTTGGCCGGGGTTGGGACCGCCGACTGGGTCGGGGTGATCGCCATCGAGGCTGTACGAGGTCGGGAACTGGCAACGTTTGAGGGTTGCGGGGTTAGCTGGCTCATAAGGAACTCCTACGACAGGGCCGTGGGCAGGTAAACAACATAGGGAGCATTAAAGGGTGACGAGGTAATCCATGGGGTGAGGCGATTCCCGGAGAAAGTCAATTCCCTGAAATCCCTGAAATAAAAGAACAGAAATATTATCAGGAATATTATAGTGCTAAGCATACGCGATCGCCCCGCCCAAACCCTGCCTTGCACCCCGTAACTGTTGTGAAATGTTATAACGCTCAGGGGCCATCAGACGCAACCCTAGGGCTAGTGATTCCGAGTTGAGACTAAAATTAACATCTTGGTGGTGGGCTTGACGATTGCTCCCATTCCTCAGCAGTCCATCCATATAGGCCATATAGATAGGCCATATAGGGTAGTCTAGGGATATTTTGGGGATTGGACGCTATCCATGGGGTATGCAGTATAATATAGGGAAAAATGAGGCAAGTTTGATGGGGGGCTGGTTGCTCGTTGTTGAGGGCTAACAGCACTTGTGGCAATCAATCGTCATCGCTCCCATTCCCCTTTCTTTGCCTTGGTACTATCAGCTTATGGACTGGGAGTTTCCAGCACACTATGGCCTTTTCCTCCCTTGGACAACTGGTTGGCGGTTTAGAGCGGCGACCTCAATGGCGATCGCACCAGCAATTTCAGGCTATTTTGGAGCATTGGCCCACGGTAGTCGGGGCGTTAGTGGCGGCGCAAACTCATCCCCTCACGATCCGCCGCCAAGTCCTGACCGTATCCACCTCCAGTCCGGTGTGGGCACAAAATCTTTCCTTCCAACGGCATCACATCCTCACCAAATTGTTGGTCCATGTTCCAGACCACGGAATCAAAGATATTCGATTTTCCCCAGCCCAATGGACTCACTTATCAACATCGGGGCAGTTTGGCGACCCAGACCGTTGGTCTAGGTCCACCGCCCTGGGAGCCTCCCTGAAAACCTATCACCTAGAGCAGTCGGATGCACGCCAGTTATGGTCTTACCATCCCTGTAAACTGCCCCATAGACCCTCATCGTTGCAAGCTGCCGATTCCCATCCCCCTGCCGAAACCCCTGGCCAGATTTTTCATGATTGGGCAGCTCAGATTCAGGCGCGATCGCAGCATTTACCCAAATGCCCCAGTTGCGCTAGTCCCGCCCCCACTGGCGAACTCAAACGCTGGGGGGTCTGTTCCCTCTGTGCTGTTAAAAAATGGTAGGACGGTAAACGTGGAGCGGGGTGCATCTCTTACCCTAATCGCCTAAAACCCTAATCCCCTAGAATCCGAACCCCAACAATGCTGGTATTAACCTGATAAGTCAGCCCTTCAATGGTGACAGAGTTACCAATTTTCATCTTATTATTGCCAAATACCACTGCGTTATTACTGATTTGGGCTTCTCCGGTCAACGTTATCAGCATATCCACTGTAAAGTCCAATTCTGGGCGGGGGTCCGGGAAAGCCTGGACACTGCCGTCAGGTTGAGGTGTGGCCACGGATCGGGGGAGTTCTTGCACCGACTTGATGGCCACCTGCCCATAGGTTTGGTTGCGGATGATAATTTCAGTTTGGCCTTCATCCCGTATGGATTGTACTAACGCTTCTGGGTTGCTGACCGTTAGACCCCGGACAATTAAATCAACTTCCACAGGCTTCCGGGTTGCTCCAATTTGGGCTACTGATCCAGAATCTCCAGGAACCAAAAATATACCCGCGATGGTTGCGCCAATGACCACCGCCGCTCCCACATCTAAAATGCTGACTTTACCGAATAGCCGACCGCTGGAATCCAGAATAGCCATGGCTGACAACCCTCAATATATCCAGATGATAGCGTAGCACGAGTTGGGTACAGGGACGTTGAGAATTGGGTGACAGGGGGATAGTATTTCCTGGTTGCGATGTCAGGGTGCTGGTGGGTATCCCCTGGCGATCGCTCCCCCTAATTCCCCCAATAATATTCGTGATCCCGTTAGGGAAAGCAGCAGTATAATTTAAGGCAAGGTAAGGCAATTTAGTGGTAGGCGTTCACTCTAGCGGCGCTGCTAAGGCCATGTGGAGTTTTTTCAGCGTCCTAATGTTGGACTGTTATCTCAGGAGCGGAAGCCCAAGGGTAAAGTGGTAATGGGACAAATTTTGATCAAGCCATTGTTCCCCCAACTTGACCGTTTTTTGGCTAATCTCAAGCCGAGTGATACGAGGAGTGAGTTTATTGATGGTCGGGGCTATCAAAAACCAATTCCCCAAGGCACTACGATTCATTTGCAAACCCAACTCTGGGATGCCATCAATGCGGTCACACCTATTCCACAGCAAGCGATCGCCTA
>JAYKIC010000081.1:0-11338 GCA_035284985.1 Leptolyngbyaceae cyanobacterium | reverse complement strand
GCAATCGAACTCACCCAGCAACCTGTTGCCTCTACCGATGCCGTCACAGACGATTTAATCTTGGATTATGACGATCAAGGTAAAGTTGTTGCTATCACCATTGATAATTATTCTAAAAATGTCGATGCGGTTAATCTACAAACTCTTAATGTGCCATTGTTAAGTGTGTAATGAAATACTTTTTGAGAGAGCGATCGCTTACCCCACCCCAAAATGCGATCGCTCTCCCCTCCAAATTCTAGATACTTTCCATGAGGGCGCGATCGCGTTGCCTATAAAGTTTGTGGTGTGAGTTGAAGGGAGCGATGGCGCAACGCCTCTGATAGTGAATTTCCCGTGTAGGGCAGTGATAGTAGTGGGAGTTGGGGCAGGGCGATCGCATTAGGATGTAGGTGGGAGCGATCGCCCCGACAAGGCAGAACCCTAACCACCATACCGTTCCTGCGCCCAGGGTTCACCCCGTCGGTGGTAGCCATTCTTTTCCCAAAAGCCTAATTCTTCGTGGTCTAAAAACTCAATGCCGTTAATCCACTTAGCACTTTTCCAAGCATAGAGATGGGGCACCACCAACCGCATGGGACCGCCATGATCCGGGGGCAAGGGTTCCCCGGATAGGGTGTGGGCTAGAAAATTTTCAGATCGAACAAAATCGTCTAGGGTCAAATTGGTGGTGTAATCTCCATAACAATGGATTAAGACATGGCTGGCAGTTGCCCCTAGGTCAATCTGCGACATGAAGTCCGTAATTTTGACCCCGGTCCAAGACACATCCAGCTTAGACCAGCGGGTAACACAATGGAAATCCGCTGTGAACTGGCTTTGGGGAAGGGCGAGAATATCATCCCAAGAAAAGGTTTTGCCTGCGGCCAATCCCCATACTTTTAATTGCCAATGTTCCGTCTGAATTTGGGGCGTTTCGCCACAGCTCAACACTGGAAACCGTTTGGCTAAATGTTGCCCTGGCGGAACCCGATCGTGTAGGTCAGGAGTAGGTTTTTCAAAGAAAGTGCCAGCCATGATTGATTCGTATTCTTAGTTGCTCATCGACTTAGGAATGGCTCAGGAAATAAACCTAGTTTTTCTGGTGGTGGGAGGTTCACATCCACTACCCCAGATACCCGAAGTTTGATTTGTCCATTCCTTAAGAGTAATTATGCCCCACCTTTTACTCGATCCGTTAGCGCTTTGAGGGTACCCCCTAACTCTTCTCGGCCTGTGCTAGGCAGAAGATATCGAATCAAGAACCAGCTAAAATAGCTAATGCCAATAATTTCAAAGAATGGCTCTAAGAATGGTAAATCATTGATAGCTTCCAGAATTGCTAACAGAATCTTGGCAAAAATAATGAAGCCCAACACGACACCAAGTGCTAAGATGGGTAATCGGTATTTGCCCCAAAACTCTTCCAAGAAACTGGGAAATTCTTGGATAAAGGTGTTAAGTTTTTGAGGATTGTAAGTCCATTTATCGGTAGGCTCTTCAGTGGTTGTTGAAGAAAGGGTTGTGATTGCGCCCGAACTACTCTCTGACGCATCATTGGAACCGGAAATATTAGGATCTTTGTTGATTTCAGATGCCATAAGAATACCTTAAAATTTATTCAACGAATGATTGCTGGGTGAACTCAATTACCGATTGTAACTCAGGACACCAATTCTATAGAATAGTGCAACAACGCAGGGATCTGGACAAAAGTATTAGAGAATTAACAATGCAGCAAGACTGCAACCAGAATGCAGCCAGGTAAGCCCCGGTTGGCTTAACAAGGGGCGATGATGATTAAGGAGCACCACAGCCGACAATGCAACGGGTCACGATTGCGCCACACCAGTTACAGCACCAACAAATTAGCCTGACGGATGCCCAGCTTCATTATTTACAGCGGGTGCTACGGCTGAAGGTGGGCGATCGCTTCATTGCTTTAGATGGTGAGGGTCATGGTTGGGTGGCGATCCTAAATCAGGAAATGGCTACCGCTACGGTGATAAAACCTTGGCAAACAAATCTGGAATTGCCCCTTGGGTTACATTTGATTATCGCTATGCCCAAAACGGGAATGGATGATATTGTGCGGCAAACGACAGAGTTGGGGGTGACGGCGATTCAACCAGTGGTGAGCGATCGCACCCTGCTCAAACCTAGCCCTAATAAAGTGGAGCGGTGGCGACGGATTGCCCAAGAAGCGATGGAGCAATCTGAACGACAGTGTGTGCCTGTGATTCACGATCCAGTGTCCCTGGTTGAGGGCTTACAACAAGCTCCGCCCGATCAGCGGTGGATCTGCGTTGCGCGGCAACTGGCGGATCACCCTGCACCATTGCTCCTCTCTGCCCTGCTGGAGCAATCCTTAGAACCGCCCACCCCGGAGGGGAATGGGGGGGAATGGCAGGGGAGCGGAACCATGACCTTAGCGATTGGGCCTGAGGGGGGATGGACAAGGGCGGAAGTGGTAGGGGCGATCGCCCAGAATTATCGTGCCGTGTCCCTTGGTCCCCGGATTTTGCGAACGGTGACGGCCCCGTTGACCGCCATCACATTAATGGCAGCAGTAATAGAACATCAGCAATCAAGGCTTTAGATTTCTCCAATCTGAGGCACTGCACCCCACTATACAATTCAGAGAGAAGGGTAATTTCTACGGGTTGTCTTTTCCCTGAAAGTATGTAGATATAGAGCCACCACTGCAAACGTGAAGCCGCAGAGTGCGGACGTAAGCCATAGACGTAAACCACAAAATACAGAGCAGAAGCGTCATTATGAAAGAATTGGACAAGGTCACGGCAGCACTACAGCAAAAAGATTATTCACGGGCTGCTTATTTGCTCAAGCCCTTACTAAAACAATATCCCGACGATCTCCAAATCCAGTTGTATGCGGCCAATATTCATGAAGGCATGGGCCACTATGAAAAGGCAGAGGGGGTCTATCGGCAATTATTAAAGCGAGTGGTCAATCCTAAGCTAGCCCAGGCAGCCCGTCAAGGGTTGGAACGGTTGCGCCAGGGGGAGAAAAAACGGCGGCAAGAAGCGATCGCCCAGGCGAGCAATAATCCCCAAAATGCTGGACCGGGGTTTCTCCTGATTGCACCGATTCCTAGCGAGGATAAAGCAAAAGCGGCACGAAGCTTTAGCCGAATCATGAACATTGATCCCTACACCGCCAATATCCAGTTACCCAGCCGCACCTGGAAACTCCATCGCCTCGGTAATATGGCAGAGTTGAGTGTGTATCAACAGGAACTACAAGGGGTAGGCATTACAACCTTTGCGGTTTCCATGGCCCAGTTAAAACAAATTCAAGTATTTCAAGTCAATTATGTGAAGGCCAATGATGGTCAAGTCACGGTTGTTTGCCAAAATAGTGATGGTCAGTTGGGTGAGTTAAGTTTTCAGTGGGAAGAGGTCATCCAAGCTGTGGAAGGATTGCTGCCTATTTTTGAAGAGGTGGTGGATTTAGGGGTCTATAACAAGCTTCAGCGAAAGGAAAAGACCCAGGACTATGCCCAAGTGCATGACCTCCACCTCCCCCAGCGACAGTGTATTTTACGATTTTGCGATCGCATCTATCAGTTTAAGCAGGGCTTGAACTTCAGTGGCTTAGAACATCCTGAACTGCCCCAAGTTTACGCTACCACTCGGCTAAAATGGAATGCTCTCACCACCAACCTGAAACAGCATGTTGCCCTAGCCCCAACCTGGACGGACTTTAGCAGTTTTGGCCCCACCGCCCTTGACCATCTGGATCTCCTAGAGGGGTTTGCGTCTCATATTAATTTATTTCGTAAGGCCGAAACAAAATGGGATCATGCCTTCCAACTCTATAGTGGTACAGCATTTTGGTATTGTTTGCGTCCTTCCCAAGCCCCCATCCGCTAAATCCCTCAACACCATTAAACCACCAGGCGGAACCTTTGCGCCTCAAAAGACAACGGTGCATTCCCTTAGAGGAAATACACCGTCAACTTGTGGATATTCGCTAAAGGAACTAATGATAAATTAACGGTTCCCCATGGTCGTAGAAATATCCATGAACGGAGACAAGCTAGGACCGGGACGGCGACGACCGCCCATGGAGGGTATCACCAGATAGTCTGTCGCAAACGTTTGCACTGGAGTGGCTTCACCTGCACCATTCTTTACTGAGGCTTGGGCAATTGCTGCATCCACGAGTGCTTGAATGGGATCGGTGGCAACGACAGGTGCTGAACTACTGCTTACCTTTGTCTTGACCGTTGCTTTACGCTTAGGAGCCGCAGGCTTTTTAGGAGCCTCCGCTTCCGCACTCACAGCCCCATCACCCTCGGCTTCATCGGCGGCGGACGCTTCAGGAGCCGAAGTCGGCTCGACCACTGATGTTTCCATTGTTACTGCTTCATCTGCTGGCTCTGCTTCTACAGCAAAACCAGGTTCACCCAAGAATTTTTTAAGAATGCCCATTGAATGCGATCGCTCCTAAACCTAGTCAAGTCCACTTAAATTGCTCACCAACACAACCCATGCTTCAATCCGTTTGCCACGGTTCCAATGGCTTTGTCGCTCAAATACAACGCCTCAAGCCTTAAAATGTTGCAAAACTACATGAAATTATGTGAATTAATCCTAATTATGAGAAATAAATACCTGCTAAGCAAGAGATATTCACGTTTGTTTACAAAACTGAAGACTTAGGTAACGTTTAGTATCAAAAAACACATTTAACACATTTAAATGAGTCCCATTTAAATATGAGGGGTAGACCTAAGGATGTTGTGATCTTCGTTGAGAATGCCCCACTATTTACTTTTATGAGAATTTACTGCCTACTTTTTGCTGATTCTATATCGCTATGGAAGAGGGTTCAGTTCAGCCCTCATGTTTTCTTGGATCACGGCAGTCTCATGGGCTTATCTGAACGTTACTTGCACGGATTCAAGCACTTGCCATGAGGGAGGAGCGATCGCCCCCTTCATGGCAAGCTTCGCCCCCTTAATGGTGCAGACAACTTCTACAGAGTTTTAGGACTTTTCTACACCACTAAGGCTCCGCACCACAGGTTCAGTTTCTTGTGCAGACCCAGAGGTTGCAACTTTAAGTTGATATTCTTGCGCCAAATATGTAGCCAATTGTGACTCAATATTCTCTTTCACTAGTTGCCGATACTCTAGGAAATGTTCTCCTTGAGCGCAAATATTAAGGAAGCTCATCACGCCACCTGGATTATGACGGATTAATTGAAAGAGATAGAACCAGAATGTCCAGCGAGTTTTGCGAATAATTCCTTGGCGAGTAAATAAAATAACAATGGCTTTAAAGAGGTGCCAATTGAGAGGTTTTTTGGCCTTTTTTTCTTTTTTAGGAAAGTTAGCCTGCCCCAATATTCGGTAACAACGATAGGTCCGGTCTAAGAAATTTTGGGGATCATACAGTTTCCAAAAACCGTCCACATACTCACGGGCAATATCTTCAATCGGTCGTGTAGGAATAAAGTTCAGCAATGTGGTCTGGTTAACATCTCCCCCTGTGCCCAATAAACGACCTTCCTTTTTGAGACGAATGGCCAAAGCCGTGTCTGGCAAGGCTTGTAACATGCTAAAGAAGGTTAAGGGAATCGCTGCATCCTCCGCAAACTGGACGATGCGATCGCCAGCACCTTGCTTCTCACCATCAAACCCGATAATAAATCCAGCCATCACCCGAATCCCAGAACTTTGAATTTTATAAATAGAATCCAACAAAGGATCACGGGTATTTTGGAATTTTTTTGTTACTTCTAAACTATCTTCATCTGGTGTTTCGATGCCAATGAATACTGCACCAAAGTTACAAGCCACCATAGCATCGATTAGTTCTTGATCAGCCGCTAAATCAACCGATGCTTCTGTGTTAAATGTAAATGGATACCCCTTCTCTATCATCCAGGGATGAAGTTCTGCCAATAATCGTTTGACATTCCGCTTATTACCAATAAAGTTGTCATCCACCATAAAAATAGTGCTACGCCAACCCAACTCGAATAAATACTCAAGCTCTGCCAATAATTGCTGCGGAGTTTTAGTGCGTGGCTTACGTCCATACAGCACAATAATGTCACAAAATTCACACTGGAATGGACATCCTCGTGAGAATTGCACCGACATTACAGCGTAGGCATCCATATCCAGCAGATCGTAGCGCGGTACTGGAGTGTCAGTCACATTAGGCTTCTCGGTAGCCCGGAAGACTCCGGATTGGTCTCCCCGTTCTAAAGCCTCCACAAACATTGGCAGCGTGATTTCCCCTTCATCCAAAATGAGATAATCGGCCCCCGCTGCCTGACACTCTTGCGGCGTTGATGTCACGTAAGGTCCACCCACAGCAACTTTCTTACCTCTGGCTTTTGCTGCTTTAACCTGTTTGATTAAATCTGGCGCTTGTACAATCATGCCCGAAAGAATGACTAAATCAGCCCAATTCCAGTCATCTTCCCGAATGTCACCGACATTTCGGTCCACTAACCGAAACTCCCACTCTTGAGGCAGGATGGCTGCCACAGTGATTAACCCTAGGGGCGGCAAAAATGCTTTTTTCCCCACCAAGTTAATCGCTCGTTCAAAGGACCAAAAGCTCTTAGGAAATAACGGATAGAGTAAAAGGACACGCATAATATTTATTTTTTTATAAGACTAGTTATAAACTAACACTGTTAGAAACGCCCCTTTATCATTCACAACGAACAATGATGGACTAAGCATTTCTCCATAATCTTCCGTAATCATACAACTTGGCAATGTCAGTCAGCACGGTTTCTTAACCTAATATTCCCCAACCCAATATCGCTAAAAATCAAAATAAATGTAGGGTAGACTGTTTTCGGGTGCTAGTAACCAGGCCAAAAATAGAAAAACAGGAACGAGGCACACTTTGAAATGCCAGTTGAGCTGGAGCTTGAGGCTGCGCTGAATGCTGTAGGTTAGCCCCATGAGGCCAAAAAGTCCCAGCAGCAGCAAGGTCAGATGAAAGCGTTCAATCGATAGAGTTTCCAGGTAAATTTTCTGGCCGAATTGCACATCAGCAACATGACCAAATAATCGTTGGACGGCAAGGCCAAAATCTTGGGGATTGGGCAAGCGGAAAAAAAGCCAAGCGCCAAACACGGTAAATTGGGTGATCAGCCAACTGAGGGTGACACCGAGGGGCGATCGCCAAAAGTTCTGCAATTGGGGTGTGGCGGTGGCTTGGGCATCGGTCAAACGATGCAAGGCGAGGGCGAGGCCATGAACCAGGCCCCAAATAATAAATCCCCAACCTGAATCGTGCCAGATTCCGGCGATCGCCATCACAATTACTAAATTTAGGCAAGTGCGGGCCAGGGATTTGCGGGAGCCACCGAGGGGAAAATAAAGATAATTCCGTAGCCAGTCCCCCAGGCTCATATGCCAGCGTCGCCAAAAATCGGCAATGTTGTTGGCGAAGTAGGGCGAGTCAAAGTTATGGGGGAGGTCAAACCCTAAGAGGGTAGCGCTACCACGGGCCACATCGACGTAACCGCTGAAGTCCAAATAAAGCTGCAACCCGTAGGCAAAGGTGGCTAACCAAATATCGCCGCTACCTGCCCGTTCAATATTCTCAAAACTAAGATTAACAAATGTGGCTAAATGATCCGCTAACAACAGCTTTTTCATGGCACCCCAAGCAATCAGCCAAATGCCATCCAGCACCTGATCCATGCGGGGGGCCGCGAGGGATTGAAATTGCTGTTCTACTTGATGGAAGCGAGTAATTGGCCCGGATAGAATCTTAGGAAAAAATAACTTGAATGAAGAAAACTGGAGGAGATCCGGTGTGGCGGGGGCACCTCGGTACACGTCAATTAAGTAAGCCATACATTCAAATATGAAGTAGCTCAATCCCAGGGGGGCGATGACGGATTCGTCAATCCAGTTGGCGCTGGTTTGCAAGGCAGGGGATTGGGCGACAATGCCCACGGAGGATAGCAGGAAGGGCAGATACTTGAAGCCCAGCAGCAGGGTAATGTTAAGGATAATGCCGACCCAGAGTAGACGCGATCGCCGTCGATTCCACCCATCCTGCGCTGCCTGCCACTCTTCATCGGGAATTCGCCAATCCAGCGGCGCACCAATGGCCAAACCCAGATAAAACGTCACTAGGGTAATAATCAACAGCAGGGGCAAATACTGCAACTGCTGCGATAGATAAAAGACCACACTGGCAATCAGCAAAATACCGAGCCGGAGCGATCGCTCCTCCCGTGTCCAGTAAATGCCCAAAATACTGAGCAGGAAAATACCGTAGGTAATCGATAAAAGGGACATGGCAAGTTCGGTAACAATAGGAATCGGGGCAATAGAATATCCACGGAAAGACCCTGTGCCCATTTAATGTATAGCGATTTTCCCCTCAATGATCCCCATAGTCCGGTTTATTTCAAGAGACTTGATGATGGAGAGGGGCGATCGCACTGGATTAGCCCCCACTCCGGCTAAAAAAAGCCCGTTCCTGGCCCCACAAACTCGTTGCCAAACTCCTGGGTAAGTATGCTATTGTTGATAAGCGCTGGTCGAAATGGTGAGCGCTAAAACAATTTGCGGGTGTAGTTTAGTGGTAAAACCTCAGCCTTCCAAGCTGATGATGGGGGTTCGATTCCCCCCACCCGCTTCAGTAATTTGAAATCTCTAGTCCATGGGTCAAATCAGGCCACAAACTAAGGATGTGACAGGTTTATTGATCCAATAGACCGGGCATTTCTAAATCCATGGTGGCTGGCAATGATTGCACCGCATCAACGGGGGTTTCGCCAAGGTCAGCAACATCTTGCCAAACCGTCACACTAATGGGCCTAGGGTAAAATCCACCAAACCCTGATCAATTCGTTGGGTGTGGCGGATGCCATCAAACCACTCTGCAAACTGAGCGATCGCGCCCCGTATCCCAGGGCGATCGCCCCTAAGGTAAAGCTATCGGGAGTGAGCAACAACTCCCCAACCCACACAAACAAGAACTTCATCGCTTTACCATTGGACACCGACCATGCTGAACTCTAATCGTGATCTTTTAGCAACCCCTCAATCCCCCAGGTTAAAATCATCCGGCCAAGGGATGGCCAACCCGCTCGACGGAGGCGATCATCCTACCAATTGTGTGACCTTCCGGAGTCAGAAGCGGAGTCGCCTGGATGGAGGCGATCGAGGCTCAGGCCGGAATTCAGACCTCACCGCTCTAGCGGAACCCTCATTATTTGATCGGGGATCGGGACGGTTCAACCGTCGGGTCTCAGTGACCAGTGAGGGCGATCGCATCGGCAAAAAAGACTGGGGCGCTCGTTTTCTCAACCTGTCGTCTAGTACGGTGGCCGAGTACGAGAATTACGATTTCAGTCAGGCTAATGCGGTCCATAATTTGGGCGATCGCAATAAAAAAGGCAAGGTTGCCGCTCAACTCGAATTTGACTTTGGCTGGCGCAGTAGCCCAGAGGGGGTCAATTCTAACTACTTTGCCATGGAAGCCCAAACCCAGGTTCGTCTAGGCAAAGGCCAATTCTACCGCCTCACCAGCCAGTCCGATGACGGCATCCGCTTTTTCTTCAAAGATAAGAAAACCCAAGACCCCATCACCACCCTGGATGGCGACTGGCAGAATCGCAAATTAAGTGATCCCACCTACTCCCAACTGCTGACCGCAACTGGCGGGGGCACCTATGACTTCGCGGTGCAATATTACGAACAACGGGGGAATTCGGCGGCTAACATCACCCTAGAACGGGTTAACCTCGAAGGCGAGGTGGTGGCCAGTGGGCTGAATCTCCGCACCAGCGCCACGACCATCGGCTCAACGGTTAGTGATGTGCTAGCGCAAGGGGACCAATTTAAGATTCTGCGCCAGGTCCAATCCCCCAACGATTCTACCTATCAAAACTGGTATCAGATTGTCACGAGTGATCAGCAAAAGGGCTATGTGGTTGCCGATGCTAAGTTTGTGGATATCTTGGGTGAAGGGGATACGGTGGTGACAGTGGGCAGTGACACCACGACACCGCCGACATTGCCACCGGATTTTGACGGCAGTGACCTCACCAAAGGCTTGATTAGTTCCAAAGTTTGGATTACCGCTGATGACAAGATATCGTTCCGCAATGACAAAGATATTTCCGGCACAGAACTGGGGCGGTTATCTGCCGGAACCCCCGTCACCATTTTAGGTGAGACCCCAGGGGGGCGTTATCTCAACAGTTTTGACCTGTGGTACAACATCAGCGTGGAGCTGAATGGGACGACCCAAGAAGGATATGTGGCCGCCTACTACGTGGAGCGGACCAATGCTGATGGCACCTTTGGCACGGCCATTTCCCAAAATAATTCGGCCTATGCGGGGCACTTGGATGAGGCGACCTATGCCCGCCTTGATCCAAAAAATTCCAGCTATAAACCGTTGATTGAAGCCGCTGCCGCTCGGTATGACTGGCTAGCGCCGTCAGTAGTTGCCGGAATTGGGTCACGGGAATCGGCTTGGGGCCGCTTTCTGAGTCCCAATGGACCGACGGGCACGGGGGATGGGGGGCACGGTCGGGGGTTGATGCAAATTGACGATCGCTATCACAGCGCCTTCATCAACTCTGGCCTTTGGAGTGATGCTAAATCGAATATTGACTACGCCATCGATAATGTTCTCAGCAAAAACTACGACTATTTGGATGCCAATACTAGTTTGGCGGGGACGGATCTGTTGAGGGGGGCGATCGCTGCCTATAATGCCGGACTCAGCAGCGTCACCCGTGCCCTAGCCCAGGGTTTGGACATCGACTACTACACCACTGGACAGGACTACTCATGGGATGTGCTGAATCGGGCCGGATGGTTTCAGTCCAACGGTTGGACCTAACCTTCACCTCACCCTCAGAACTAATGGGGGAGACACACGGGTGAATCTAGGCACCACCCCATCAGTTCTTGCCATTCCGGTGAATGGCAGAGCTGATGGGGTTCTAAGGCATTTCCCCAACGGCGGGAAAATTCCGCAAAGCCTTCTACCCAGGCAATGATGGTATCCACAGGGGGATGGGGGCTATGGTGCCAAGCCTGTTTGAGATAGTCCACCATTGCCGTGGGGTGGCCTGTGCGATATGAGTCCCATGCGATCCAGGTCCAGGTGTGAAAGCGGATCTGGGCGCTATGGCGAACGACCTCGGAGGGGAGATCCGAGCGGGCCAAGAGTTGGTTAATGACGGTGGTGAGCGATCGCCCCCGTTCCCGACTATTGCCCACAGCATCGGCCGCAGGGGGGTAATGGTAAACCACTAGTTCCCGCAGCCACTCCATCTGACAGTTCATCATCGCTAATCGCAATATTAAATCAATTGCCTCCGC
>JAYKIC010000080.1:0-14338 GCA_035284985.1 Leptolyngbyaceae cyanobacterium | reverse complement strand
AACGCGATAGGCTCCGGCAGCGGTTCCCAGTTTTTGGAGGGCTTGCTTAATGGCCTGCTCGACGTTCACATTTTTCAGCAAATCCTGGGTAACTTCAGCCACCACCGACAAGAGGCGATCGCGCTGGATGAGGGCTTCATTAATGATGGCGAGTTCGTCGTTCGTTTTGGCCAGGGCTGTTGCCCGCTCCTGCTCCGCTTGGGCTTGCAGCCTTGCTAGTTGGGATAGCAGAATGGCCAGGGCTGCCTGATTTGCCAGGGCCAGCACTAACTCGCGGGTTTCCTGAGACAAAGCCTGATAGTCTCGAAAGGCAAACCCCAGGAAGCCGACGCTGCGATCGCCCGCCTTCAGCACCAAACAGCCGATTTGTTTATGCCCTTCCCGGATATGCCATTCGTAATTATCGGGCCAAGCCTGGTCGATGAGTTCTGGTCGGACTGACAGCAGATCCAGCGTTAGCAGCATATTCTCCGCTTCCATTTGAGCAAAAATGGGGGTAATGTCTGCCGGGAATGGAGTTGAAAAAATTTCCGGTTCCCCGGAGGCGGGGGCTACACTCAACTGCCCATCCTGAAACCGAGCGGCCAGTTCTATCATGCGATCGGGATGCACGATAAATAGGTGAGCCAAGTCGGCTTTCACGGTGATAGCAATTTCCAGTAGGGTTTGTTCCAGAAAGTGGGTCAAATCCTCTTCCCGCGCCAGCCACGACAAGTTACGTTGCAGCACACCATTCGCTTTGGCAAAGTCTGCTACTCGCTCCAGGGCAACTTGCTCCTGCGCTCGCGCCACCGCGACTTGCTGGGCTTCATCTGCCAGCCGTTTAAGCTCGACAGCCAGGGTCAGCTGATGGGCGAGAGACTGAGCTAGGGCCACTTGTTCAGGGGTGAATTGGTGATCCGGATGGACGTGAATGGTCAAAGCCCCAATGGTGGTGTCGCCCAAAAACAGCGGCACGTTGACTTCCTTTGGCAACCCTCGGGGGATGAGTTCCTGAGTGACCCATTCCAGATCTTTCGTAAACGGATTGGTGCCGTGGTTCTCATAGACAATGGGATTTTTGCGCTGTCGCAGGGGCACTCCTTCGATCATTTCAGAGGGGACGCGGAAGCCCTTTAACCCCGCATGGCAGGGAAAGGTTTGGGCGATCGCCGCCCGGTCTAAAATTTGCCCCTGCCAGTAGAGGATCTCAATGTAGCCCGTGTGCTCATCCTGGGACCAATATTCCGTCAGGGGAGACTGAAACTGCTGGGCCACGGTGGTCAGTACATGACCGACAAAGTTGTTCAAATCCGGGTCGGTAGCCAGCAAATCCAGGGAGCGTTTTGAGATGTCACTGGCCTCGGCCCAGTGGACATGGCTGAGAGAGTGGTTGGGAGAACAACGTATTTGCTCCTGGTGCCGCAGTTGAGCTAGCTCTGCTTGCAAGACAATATAGGACTGCTCATAGGCTTGCAGTCGGGATCTCAGTTCAGCATTTTCAGCTTCAAGGGCCAAACGGTGCTCTGAGGATGGGATGGGAGTTTTATCCATAAACCTCCCAAAACAAGGGTGGCGAGGTGTAATCAGACATTCCGAATACTCTCTATCATACAAGCCTTTAATAGCCAGGACAGCCCAACGAAAGTCAAGGATGATACTCAACTTTGATTCAGACAAAATTGCTCACTTCTGTTAGGAGTAAGACAATCTCAGGACTAGCGACAGGCTTTGATGATCCTTCTAATCTTTGATCAAGCTTCGAGCAAAAGTTAGGAGAAATCAAAATGTCTACAGATTTGCCTGTTGTGGTTGACAAAAAGCCCACCGTTATGGATTTGGAAGCCGGAACTTACTATTGGTGCAGTTGCGGTCTCTCTAAAAATCAACCCTTTTGCAATGGTGCCCATAAGGGAACTGATTTTACGCCCTTAGCCTTTGAATTGGATGAGAAGAAAACGATCCCTCTTTGTCTGTGTAAGCAAACAGGTAACGCACCTTTTTGTGATGGGAGCCATCACAAGCTTGCCAGCTAAAATTCTCTTTCTAACTAAACTGATCGAGTAAACAGGAGTTTTCTTGTTCGCTGAAGTCAAGTTTAGACGATCAAGGTCTTAGGCATTATTCAGACCTTCCTTAAGGCAAAAATTGTGCCGAGTGTGTTCTTATAATTCTTCAGGAATCAGTCATGCTTGAACGTAATCCCTTTGCAGAGCCTTTGACCCCGGAAAATGCTGCGGTGATTCTGGTGGATCATCAAGTTGGCCTTTTTCAGTTTCTAACTTCTGTTGAGCCGCTAAAGCTAAAAAACAATATTATTGCTCTAGCAAAAGTTGCTAAACGCTTCAATCTGCCGACGCTGTTGACCACAAGTTGGCCGCAGGGACCCAATGGCCCAACCATGCCTGAACTAGTCGCCTTGTTTCCAGATCACAAAATTATCGATCGCGACACTGTGAAATTTTGGGATCATGCTCCATCGGTGGCAGCCGTGGAACAAATGAATCGCAAAAAGTTGATTATTGCCGCACTGGATACCACGACCTGTCTCTCTTTTGCCGCGATTTACGGTGTGCAAAGGGGTTATGACGTTTATGCCGTCATGGATGCGTCTTCCACCTTTGATCAACTCAATGAACAGGCCGCGATGATGCGGATGTCAGCCGCAGGAGTTGTGGTCACTACATGGGTTCCCGTATTAGCGGAACTGGCTAATAATACGGTCAAAAATGGGGTTCACATTGCCGATCTTCTGGCAGAACATACGGGTAGTTATGCCGCCGCTTGGAACAATTTTGCCACTACTGCCAAGACTGCTGAAATAGTGAAATCTCAGCTTAATGAGGCACGCCACCGGATTGAGGTTTAGCGATCGCTCAATCAATCTCTATCCGATTGGAGTTGGTTCATCTGCTCTGGATTCTTCAGTTTTCTCAGGAACTTAACCATGTCTATTCATGAACTATTAACTCCGCAAAATTGCACGGTCATTCTGATCGATTACCAGCCTCAAATGTTTTTTGGTGTCAACTCCATGGATCGTCAGTTGATCGTCAATAACGTGGTGGGTTTGGCTAAGTCGGCGAAGGTTTTTGACGTTCCCGTCATTGTTTCCACCGTCGAAACCAAGAGCTTTAGCGGTTACACCATTCCCGCTTTAACGGAACAATTTCCCGACTACGCTCCCATCGAACGCACCAGCATGAACTCCTGGGAAGACCCTGGTTTTCGCGCCGAAGTGGAACGCATTGGTCGTAAAAAGCTGGTGATGGCCGCCCTCTGGACCGAGGTATGCCTGACCTTCCCCGCCATTGAAGCCATCCGCGATGGCTACGAAGTTTACGCTGTGGTGGATGCCTCCGGCGGCACCTCCGAAGTCGCCCACGAAACCGCCATTCAGCGGATGGTGCAGGCGGGCGTAGTACCCGTCACCTGGCAACAGGTACTGCTGGAATTCCAGCGGGATTGGGCGCGCAAAGAAACCTACTACCCCACCCTGGATGTGGTCAAAGCCCACTCGGGCGGCTACGGCATCGGGGTAGAGTACGCCTTCACCCTGGTCCACGGGCAGCCAGCCAGCGTACCCACCCCAGAACCTGTAAAGCGCTAAAAACCCTAGGTTGGGTGAAGCGCCAGCGGAACCCAACAAACCCATACTCCTTATTCATAACAACTAAACTATGGCCCACATTCTTCACATTGATGCCAGCCCCCGGGGCGATCGCTCCGTCTCTCGTACCCTGGCGAAAGAGTTTATTGAGAGTTGGAAGATCGCCCACCCCGAAGACACCTTTACCTACCGCGATTTAGGACATCATCCGGTTCCCTTTATCACCGAAGAGTGGATTGCGGCTGCCTTTACTCCACCCGATCAACACACCCCTGAAATGGCCGATGCCATTCGCCTTTCTAACGAGTTGGTGGATGAGTTTTTGGGGGTCGATCGCTATGTCTTCAGTATCCCCATGTACAACTTTGCGATTCCCGCCAGTTTCAAAGCCTATGTGGATCAGATTTTGCGGGCTGGACGTACCTTTGCCGTGGATGAAAATGGCTACCACGGGTTAGTCACTGGCAAAAAAGCGGTGTTGATTCTGGCCCAAGGGGGCACCTATCCGGAAGGCAGTCCGGCCTCCGGCTATGATATGCAGACTCCCTACCTGAAACTGATTCTGGGCTTTATGGGCATTACCGACCTGCAATTTGCCTACGCCGACAACCTGATGGACAAAGGGGAAGGGCGAGAGAAAGCGATCGCCAACGCCAGAGCCATTCTGCAAGATTTAGTTGCTCAGTAACCCCTATGAACAGTGCGATGTCTACAACCTTAGAAGCCCAAACTATCAACTGTGCCGTCATTAAAACCTTGAATCGTCAGCAGGCAAATACCCTGGTGGCCTACCTCAACTACAAGAAGTATCACTGGATGACCTTTGGTCCTCTGTTCCGAGATCTGCATTCGCTGTTTGAAGAACAGGGCAACGAAGTGTTCGCCATGCTGGATGAACTGGCTGAGCGTGCCCTCATGCTAGATGGCAAACCAGTCGTGAATCCTGCTGATTACCTGCCCCTGGCAACGGTGCCAGCCTCCGTCGAAGATTTATCAATGCCGGGGATGATCGCTGAGGCGATCGCCACCCACGACCGGATTATCGCCGAAATGCACACCGATGCCGAACTAGCCAACGAAGCAGGCGACATCGGCACCGCCGATCTGTATACCCGCTTTGTGCAGACCCATCAAAAACATCGCTGGTTTTTGAAAGAACTGCTCCGTAAAGGGGACGGTTTAGTGTCATAGCCCATTCTGGAAAAACCCATGACCCCAATGAACGCTGTTCGACTCCACGACTACGGCGACCCCGATGTTCTGGTGTATGAATCGGCTTCCCGGCCAGAACCCGGCCCGGATGATGTGTTAATTCGTGTCCAGGCTGCCGGGGTCAACCCTGCCGACTGGAAAATGCGCCAGGGCTACCTGCGAGACCAGTTTCCCTTTCCCCTGCCGCTGATTCTAGGCTACGACGTTGCGGGCATCGTCGCAGCCGTGGGCGATCAGGTCAGCACGGTTGCCGTGGGCAATGCCGTCTTTGCCATGGTGCCCCTAAACCAATTGGGAGCCTATGCCGACTATATCGTTGCCCCAGCAAATCTGGTGGCGGCCAAGCCCATCACCGTAGATGTTGCCACCACCGCCGCTATCCCCAGTATTGCCTTGACGGCTTGGCAGTCACTCTTTGACTTAGCCAAGTTGCAAGTCGGGCAGACGGTGCTGATTCATGGGGCATCTGGTGGTGTAGGCCGATTCGCGGTGCAGTTCGCCAAGTGGAAGGGAGCTACGGTCTACGGTACCGCTGCTACCGCCAATCTCGATGCCATTCGCCAGCTTGGGGCAGATTACGTCATTGACTACAGCCGCGATCGCTTTGAGGAAAAGGTCAGCGATGTGGATGTGGTGCTGGATACGGTGGGCGGCGAAACTCGACAACGCTCGTGGTCGGTGATTCGGCCAGGGGGCATTTTGATTTCCACTGAAGGGGCTGCGGACCCTGTGGTTGCCCCCACCGCTGATGTCGGAGGCGTACCCATCTTTGTCACCCCCACCGACGGTGCCCAACTTGCCCAGATAGCCCAGTTGATCGATGACGGCACCCTTCAGCCCCCTGCTGTAGAAGGCTTCCCCCTGCACCAGGCCGCTCAAGTACATGCTGCCATCCAGCACGAACAGCGGCGGGGCAAATTTGTTCTTCAAGTGGATTAGCCTCCCCACCAAGCCGGGATGACCCAATGGTTGGAGGAACTCCTGGTGCTGTTCAGTCCTGGTTTGTAGCCGCTGCTTAAGCAGAAAGGAAAGGTTGAGTTCAATGCCAAGCCCAGATCTAACGGAAAATCACGTTACCGCAGTGATCGCCCACCTGGTCAAACCCGGTCAGGAAGCTGCTTACGAAGACTGGATGCGGGAGATCATCCCCGTCGCCAAAACCTTCCCCGGATACCTTGGGGTCAATATTCTACGACCGCAAGTAGGGCAGCAGTCAGAGTACATTATTGTGCTCCATTTCGATCGCCCCAGAAATCTTCAGGAATGGCTCTCTTCCAAAGAGCGACAAGCGCTGATCACTCAAGTGCAGCCCCACATTCAACAAGCTGAAGATGTGCAGGTATTAACCGGACTTGAAACCTGGTTTCAGTTACCCAAACGCCCTCAACTGAAGCCACCCAAACGCTACAAAATGGCCCTCCTCACCTGGATGAGCGTGTTCGTCACTATCTCCATTGTGAGTCGCATCCTGCCCATTCTGCTCGCTCCCCTCCCGGCTATCCTGGTGCAATTTCTCACCGTCGGTGCCGTTGTCTGGATACTGACTTACGTCGTCATGCCCCGGCTAACGCAGTTGTTCAAGCGGTGGCTGTATCCGGGCGGTTAAAGAGGGGAAAAGGGGAAGGGGAAAAGGGAAAAGGTAGCCCTTATCCCTTTCCCCTTCCCCCTTCCCCCTTTTCCTTTCCCCCTTATCCCTTATCCCAAACAAACCTATGCAAAACCTATTCACCCCCGAAAACTCTGCTTTGCTGCTCATCGATCACCAAGTTGGCACCATGCAACTGATCAAGAATCTCGATTTAGCAGTCGTCCAGCGCAATACGCTGGCATTGGCAAAGGCGGCTACAATTCTGAATTTACCCGTCATTCTCACCAGCAGCCAGGAGGAGAGAGTTCAAGGTCCGCTTATGCCTGAATTGGAGGAGATCTTACCCGATTCTTTTGCCAATCGCATTAAGCGAGCGGGCATCGTCAACGCCTGGAACGATCAGAATTTTAAGGCTGCTGTGGAAGAAACAGGGCGCAAAAATCTCATTATGGCAGGTGTAACCACAGACGTTTGTTTAGTCTTTCCTTCGATTCATGCCGTTGAGGATGGCTACCAGGTGCAGGCGGTGATGGATGCTTCCGGCTCGCCCTTTGAATTATCCGAAGAAATGTCCCGTCGCCGCATGGAAAAAGGAGGGGTGACGCTCACCGCAACCAACACCCTCATTGCCGAACTCGCCCAGGATTGGAGCAAACCCACAGGCTCCCAGCTCATTCAACTCCTCTTTCAAGATGTCCTCCCCACAATCGGCTAACCCCTTTCCTCTTTTTCTCTATATGACGATGATGCTGAGAAGATTCTTACTCGGACTATTTGCGATCGCAATTCTCTCCTCCATCTCCTTAGGCAGTATTCACCGGAGTATGAGCGCACCGCCACCCCCGGAGTCCATGGAAGTGGGGCTGCCCAGTAATGCCATTGGTCCTACCATTCCGGCAGAAAAAGGGTATCTGGTAGAAGAAATCCAGGACGACTTGTATTGGGTAACGGACGGGCTATACAACGCCATGTTTCTGGTCTACGACACGGGCGTTGTCGTCGTGGATGCCCCGCCCACCATTGGCGAAAACTACTTGAAAGCAGTGCAGGAAGTCACCGATAAACCGATTACCCACCTCATCTATTCCCATTCCCATACAGACCATATTGGAGCCGCTTATCTATTTCCAGACAATGTGGAAATTATCGCCCAGGAAGAAACCGCCCAAATCCTGGCGCGGCGGCAGGATAGCCGTCGGCCCTTACCGACCACCACCTTTAGAGAGACGTACACGTTGACCTTGGGGGACCAAATCCTGGAGCTTGCCTATCACGGCAATATTCACCAGACGGGCAACATTTTTATCTATGCGCCCCGGCAAAAGGTTTTGATGTTGATTGATGTGGTGTATCCCGGTTGGGTGCCCTACAAAAACTTGGGAATCGCTGAAGATGTTCAAAGCTATATCGAAGGTCATGATGTGGCCCTGAGCTATGACTTTGAGACATTTTTGGGGGGCCATGTCACCCGCCTGGGTACGCGCCAGGATGTGCTGGAGTCGCGTGACTATGCCAATGATTTGAAGCAGTTTGCGATCGAGGCATACCAGACCATTTCCATTGGCGCGATCGCCCAGCAAATTGAGAATCCCAACCCGTTCAATATCTACGATGCCTATCAAGATGCCCTGAGCCAATACTGCACCGACAGAGTCCTGGCTAAATGGCAGAGCCGCCTGGGTGCGGCGGCAACCTACACCCCAGACAACTGTTGGACCCTAGTTGAGGCTCTCGGGGTTGATCTGGCTCCAGATCCTTAAGTTGCCCTTCTCCTTACCCGTTCTTTTCCCTCTCCTAGCGATTGTATGAGTTTTACCCAGTCCAGAAGCCTATTTCCGCTGCGATCCAGTTTGATACTAACCCTGCTCTTGTCCGGTTCATCTCAAGCGTTGGCAGAGGAGGTTGTGCCAGACCCGCTCCCCCTACCTCAGGTGAATCAACTGGTGGATGTACAGCCAACGGATTGGGCTTACCAGGCGGTGCAGGCTCTGGTTGAGCAGTACGGTTGCCTGGAAGGGTTTCCCGATCGCACCTTTCAGGGCGATCGCCCCATGACCCGCTATGAGTTTGCTGGGGCCATCGAGGCTTGTCTGGAGACCCTTGGCCAAGCTATCACTAACGCTGGCGTGTCTCCTGATGAATTGGCCGATCTGCAACGGTTACAAACGGAATTTGCCGCTGAATTAACCACGTTGCGATCGCAGATCGAGGCGCTGGAAGTCCAAACCCAGGAGTTGAGCGCCCAGCAGTTCTCGACGACCACGCGGCTGGTGGGGCAGGTCGTCTTTGCCCTGAATGCGGGAGGCTTTGACGGCGATCGCATTATCGGCCCAACTGGAGAGGTTCTGGCGGATGATGACCCAGCGACTACGTTCATTTACCGTCTGGCGCTAGACTTCAACACCAGTTTTACCGGGAGCGACCTGCTCAAAGTGCGCCTGGGGGCTGCTAGCGGCGGAGCCAGAGACAATACGGCAGCGGTTTTGGAACCCAACTTTGGCAGCGGCCTCGACTTTTCAGCCAAACCACCCAGCGATGGCAACCTCGAAATTACCCGCCTATCCTATCGGTTTCGCCCCTGGCCGGATGTCACCGTTGCGATCGCCCCCAACATGCGCGTCACCGACTACGTAGACTTCAGCCAGTACGCCAGTTTAAGCTTTCGGGACTTCAGCACCGAAGCACTGGTGAACAACCTGATCCTGTTTCCCATCAATGGCCCCACGTCGGGAGCCTTCGTCGATTGGCATCCGAATCAGGGGGCGTTCAGCCTGCGCGCCCTGTATGCCGCTGCCGATGCAGCCAACCCAACCGACACAGGTATTTTGCCCGGTCCTGCCCCTTTCACCCGCTTGCTCTACCCCATTAACGGCAACCCGGCAACAGCGGACTTGGGCGATCGCGGTTTATTTGGCAACACCCATCAGGGCATTGTCGAATTGGAATACGCCCCCTCTGAGCGACTTACTGTGCGCTTGCAGTATGGCGGCGGCGAAGTGTACACCAATCGATTTGATGTTTTGGGGGTGAATGCTGAATGGGATCTGACCAGAACTGTGGGTATTTTTGGCCGTTATGGGTACAGCAGTTATCAAAACACGGCCTTTGGCGACCTCAATCCCCAATACTGGATGGCCGGGGTGGCTGCCCGTGATTGGTTCCGAGAAGGTTCCCTGGCAGGGGTGGCGATCGGTCAGCCGTTTATTGAAGGCGCGATCGGCAACGCCACTCAAACCAACCTGGAAGCCTTCTACAACCTGCCTCTGACTACCTCCATCCAAATTACCCCTGTCCTTCAGGTCATTACCAATGCCTCCAATCAATCCGAAAATCGAGCCATCGTCACAGGCACAATCCGCACTGTCTTTTCCTTTTGACCTAATTATTCAAAACATCACTGATCAGAAAATACGACTAATGCGCTGACGCAGTTCGTCCATAGCTGCTTTCAAATGTTCTGGAGTGTATCCAGTTGTCTCAATTGAAACTGCCATCCGCTTCTCTTCACTCTCATAAAGATGTAACCAAATTATTTTACGACCATCATCTAAATCTCGTGGTGCCCCTTTTGGTCCATTTTTGGGAGCAGAAAAAGCCTGTTCATCAAATCGAACTAGATCCACCCAAGGTAAATCCTTCAGAATTTTCTCAGCCTTTTTCCAACTCTTGGGACGGCGATGGCCTTGCTTTTCAGCCTGAACTTGGCATGAAGCAGAGTCCGCACCCTTTCCCGCAGGCGCACAAACCGTCCCCAGGGACTCCATGGTCCCCAATCTTTACGTAAACCAGGGAAAAATAGCACACTGGCCGCAATGGGGTAGGCAAAGAAATCCAACATCGTGCCCATGGTAGTCTGAATCTGATGCAGGCGGGGACCATGGCTAGAGCCGAATACCACTGGCATGATCAGACTCAGGGCCAAATCTTGCAGCGGTGGACGAGCCACAAATGATTGCCCCCTCTGCCAATCAGCACTGACCTGGCGGGTGATATCACAAATCAGTTGGGCGTAACGGCGGAGGCGATCGCCATGAAAAGGCGGCATCAACAATTTACGCTGCCGTTGATGGGGTTCCCCATCCAACAACAGAATGGACTGATCCCCCACTAGCAGTCCCAGAGTCGTATTCCCTTTACCCGTGATCGCCTGGGAGGAATTCAGGGCAAACACTTCACGCACCACCTCTGGTTCTCCAGCATCAATCAGGGGGGGTGAACTATTGCCGCCAATCTTAAACAGGGGTCCGTAGCGCCGAACAATCAAGGTTACGATAAACTTAAATTCTGACAGGGAGTTAGTTCTAGGTAGCAAACGTGTCCCCATCATAATGGATTGCCTCTGGACCTGCATGGAACAAGGCGATAAGCTACCGCCACCAAACAGGACGGGCTGGTTATAACCCAAAAATGTTTAGAAGACCCACAATTTGGGCCACTGGACTCAGGGCTTGCCCTAAGAAATCCGTCACCTTGGTAAAATTCGATCGCCCCACCACCACCGTATCAAAGGGCATCAGCGGCGGATTGCCAAAGTCACCCACAGGTTGGGAAAAGTCCACCTGAATTTCCTGGTTGGTGACTGTGCCATCGGGATTCAACCGCACCAGCATCACTTCTTTGCGCCTTGCCCGATTATTGAAGCCACCAGCGGCCAAGAGGGCTTGGTGGAGGGGGGTATTGGGTTTCACCTGAATGGCTCCGGGGGATTCCACCTCCCCGACCACATTGACCGTTATTTCTTCGGGAGAAAGATTCGCATGGGCCATCAGGCTAATTTCGTCATAATTGACCGCATCCACCTCCGGCACCACAATACTGTCACCATCTTGCAAGACGATATCTTGGGTCAGATCGCCATATGCCAACAGTGCCCAGAGATTAACGATCGCCACTTCCTCCACTTGGGCGGTGTAGGGATTGCGGCGTAAGATCTGGACATTGCGTATATCGGCGGTGAGTCGAATCCCTTCGGCTAGCCGAATCGCCTTGGTGACGGTGGGCATCCCTTCGATTTCAGCCAGGGACACGGTGTAAGCGCCGGGACGGTTCACCTGTCCGGTGATGGCTAAATTGAGGGGACGTTCTTCCAACAATCGCACTGTAACCAGGGGGCGGCGCAGAATTCGAGCTAGCCGACTTGAGATCAGTTGCTCCGCTTCCACCAGGGTCAACCCTTGTAAATAAAACTGTCCGGCGAGGGGAAGGCTAATGGTGCCATCAGTGAGTAGTTCAAATTCTCCGGAATATTCAGGGGCATCGAACACGGAGAGTTGGATGCGATCGCCCCGACTGAGTTGATACTGATTGGGCACACAGGCGGTAAAGGGCGGATTGAAGGCGGGCACAGCGGAGGGACAGACAAACGGTGGCACGTCTATGGTCCAACTGGCTGATGGTGGTGGGGTAGGGGCAAGGACAGGAGATTGATGGGTTGCGGTGCCAGGGATGGCATGATCAGCCTCACCCTGCCTGAGGTTCAGGGGGATATTCATCTGCTCTGAAGCCATGGGGGAAACCGCCTGTTGTTCCAAGGCCACCTGGACGGAGGTAGCCCTAGCGTCTAGGCCAAGGCTAATCCATAGGCCACTGAGGGCAAGAGTTCCAGCCAACCCTGATCCGGGTCGGACCCGCAGCCATCGTGGGTGGCAGGGCTGACCAAAGTGGCGATTAATCCGTCGGAAAGGGGGAACACACTTCATACCGTTGCTGGTCTCCTGGCTCACATCCATGACAATGAGATGTCAACCCTATGCAAAACCTGGTTGCAACCATCAGGATAATCCGGCAATTTCCAGATTTTGGCCCATTGGCATTGGCTCGATTCAGGTAGCCTGAAGTCGCCATATGTATTGTGTCCATGACAATGTAACAGTTATCTAATATTTGTTGCTGCCTTATAATCGCTACAGTAGGCTGAAAAATGTGTAATTTACCTAACATTCTGAACTAATGAAATTGGCTGCCCGACTGAATCAGGTAAAACCGTCCTTAACGCTGGCGATCGCGGCAAAGGCGAAAGCGATGAAGGCGGAAGGCTTGGATGTCTGTAGTCTTAGTGCAGGCGAACCAGATTTTGAGACCCCGGTTCACATTCGGGAAGCAGCCAAAACCGCGCTAGATTCGGGCAAAACTCGCTACGGTGCTTCCTTGGGGGAACCACAATTACGGGAGGCGATCGCCACCAAGCTTCAGCGGGATAATGGCCTCAATTTCCAGGCGGACAATATTGCCGTGACCAATGGGGGCAAGCAATCCCTGTACAACCTGATCATGGTGCTGATTGAGCCAGGGGATGAGGTGATTATTCCGTCCCCCTACTGGGTCAGTTATCCTGAAATGGTGAAGTTGGCAGGGGGCACTCCGGTGATTCTGCCCACCGATGCCGCCAGTGGCTTTCGCATCACCCCAGACCAATTGCGCCAAGCCATCACACCCCGCACCAAGTTATTTGTTTTGAACTCTCCGTCTAATCCCACGGGGATGGTGTATTCTCCCGATGAGGTGAGGGCGATCGCCCAAGTTGTGGTCGAACAAAACATCTGGGTCGTATCCGATGAAATTTACGAAAAAATTCTCTATGACGGTACCCAACATCTCAGCATTGGGGCCGCTAGTGACGCGGTGTTTGAGCGCACCATTATCAGTAACGGCTTTGCCAAAGCCTATGCCATGACGGGGTGGCGGGTGGGCTACCTTGCCGCTCCGGTGGAAATTATCAAGGGGATGTCCATCATGCAAGGCCAGAGTACCTCGAATGTGTGTACCTTTGCTCAGCATGGGGCGATCGCCGCCCTGGAACAATCCCAAGACTGCGTAAAGGAAATGTTGGCCGCGTTCACCGAACGGCGCACTGTCATGTTGGATGGCCTAAATGCGATTCCAGGGTTCAATTGCCCCCGCCCTGATGGAGCCTTTTATATGTTCCCTGACATCAGCGCCCTGGGGGTGTCTTCAATGGACTTTTGCAGCCAACTGCTGGATCAGCATTATGTCGCCACAGTGCCCGGTGTGGCCTTTGGTGCGGATCACTGCATTCGCCTGTCCTACGCCACCGACTTGGACAGCATTAAGAAGGGGCTGGAACGGCTGGCGGCGTTTGTGAAACAGCAAACTTAAATTCCGCAATACCAGTCTCTTATTCTACGACTTAAAAAAGCCCCCTCCAACTCAGTGGGAGAGAATTGGTACTAATGACCTATAGGTGGATGGAAATAGCAGGGACCAAAGCTTGAGGAAACGATAAATGGAGGATGTAGGGAACTGACCTGATTCTCCATTTATCGTCCGTCATGGGTCAGGCAGCAGTGGGCTTATGAGATTCTGGGGCATAGCTACGATACTCTCGCCCACCATCAGCTTCGCGCTCTTGCCAATAGAGAATTGCTTGCCGGAATTGCTTTTGGATTTCGCCAAACACTCCCGACTCTTCATCCATTTGCCCCTGAGGAGTTGGTTCCCAAGGCTTAGCAGTACCTACATCCCAACTCACCTCTTCTCTCAATCTGGGGACCAACCGCGATCCGCAATGCAACCTAACTGTTCAATCCGTTGATGCGCCATGTCCTCTTCTGCCAGTTGCTTGACAAAATCCTTAAACGAGGTCATGTTAGGTTCGTCCGGTCGGCTAATAGTCTTGGTGGATAGATTAGTCAGTTCCCTAATTTTGGGGAGTGGCTTGCGCCGATCCATTTTGTGTTTGTGATATTCGGGCATGGTTTTAATGGGGTCGAGTAAAAAGTGAGTAAGGTAGTAAACCGTTCTCTCTATAACTAGGTGAAGAACCCTCTTGAAGATTCAATATTTCTCTGAAACAGATACCTTAGCAATCGAACTCACCCAGCAACCTGTTGCCTCTACCGATGCCGTCACAGACGATTTAATCTTGGATTATGACGATCAAGGTAAAGTTGTTGCTATCACCATTGATAATTATTCTAAAAATGTCGATG
>JAYKIC010000079.1:0-8055 GCA_035284985.1 Leptolyngbyaceae cyanobacterium | reverse complement strand
GCGGTGGAACCCTTTACTCGTAGCGATCGCAGCCCTGAGGAACGGGTCCAGACTGAGGAGCTATTGGGGGAACTGTGGGGAGAATTTGTCACCGTAGCAGCCACCGATCGGGACTTGACCGCTTCTAGTTTGCAAACCATTGTGGATCGGCAAGGTCTACTCCTCCCCCAGGAAGCTCTAGCGGCGGACCTGGTTGATAGGGTTGCCTATGATGATGAAGTCCTAGCCCGCTTGCATGAGCTAACGGAGGAAGCGGCGGATGAAAGCTCTTTTCGCCAGATTAGCCTCAGTGCCTATGCCACGGAACTGGCGGTAGATGGGGATTGGGATAGCTCTGAGCCTAAAATTGCCATCGTCTATGCAGAGGGCAATATTGTCAGTGGTGAGGGGGATGTGGGGCAAATTGGGGGCGATCGCTTTGCCCGTATTTTGCGGGAGATTCGCCTTGATGAAGAAATTGCTGCCGTCGTTCTGCGGGTCAATAGTCCGGGGGGAAGTGCGGCGGCCGCTGACAAAATGGCCCGTGAAATTCAACTGATTCAGGCGGATAAACCCGTTATTGTTTCAATGGGAAATCTGGCGGCTTCTGGGGGCTATTTAATTGCTACCCATGGCCAAACCATTTTTGCCTCACCCAATACGATTACCGGATCGATTGGGGTTTTTGGGCTGTTGCCTAATTTTCAAGAGATTGCGAACCGCAACGGCATTACTTGGGATGTGGTGAAAACGGGGGAGTATGCTGACATTGGTACCGTATCTCGCCCCCCCACTGAGGCAGAGTTGGCAATTTTTCAGCGCTTTGTTAATCAAACCTATGATGATTTTTTGCAAAGTGTGGTAGATTCTCGTCCCCTCAATCGGACTGAGTTGGAACCCATTGCCCAAGGGCGGGTCTGGGCTGGCAGTAAGGCCCAAGATTTAGCGTTGGTGGATGAAATCGGGGGGCTAAATGCTGCGATTGAGGCGGCGATCGCCGCTGCCGAATTGGGGGACGATTGGGCTATTGAGGAATATCCCAAACCCCGTAACTTTGAGGCGGAATTGGTCCGGCAACTCTTTGGTTCTCGATTGTCGCCCCTCCGGCAAATCACGTTGGAGTTGGATCAGCAGGCTGTTGCCAGTGATCCGCTGGCGGCTGAGTGGCGGCGGGTCAAGGTTGAATTAGAAACATTGCGATCGCTCAATGATCCCCGTGGCATTTATACCCGTTTGCCGATGAATTATTGGATAGAGTGATATTTGAAGATACACTGGTGTCTGGAAAATCACCGCACCTAGGAGTTTGCCGTGGAACGCACATTTATTGCCATCAAACCTGATGGAGTCCAGCGAGGCTTAGTTGGCGAAATCATTCGTCGCTTTGAGTCCAAGGGATTCAACCTGGTTGGCCTCAAGCTTATGCAAGCCAGCCGAGAGTTGGCCGAACAGCATTACGCTGAACACAAAGAAAGACCATTTTTTGCCGGACTCGTTGAGTTTATTACCTCTGGTCCCCTAGTTGCCATGGTTTGGGAAGGGGAAGGGGTGGTTGCCTCCGCCCGTCTGATGATTGGTGCCACCAAGCCTGCTGAGTCCAATCCGGGTACGATTCGGGGGGATTTTGGTGTCACGGTTGGTCGTAATATTATTCACGGGTCCGATGCCGTGGAAACGGCGCAAAAGGAAATTGGTCTCTGGTTTTCTGATGCCGAGTTGGTAAGCTGGACTCCAGAACTCACCAAGTGGATTTATGAATAATTAAGTTTGCTTGTTCATTCTCCAGCCTTCCCCGCCGCCTTTGAGTATGGAGCTAAGGGTAGGGTAAATGGCTACAGTTTAGCTTAAGTCGCTACAGCAGGAGCGCCATACTCCCTATCGCAGCGCTCCTCTGCCTTTTAAGATGTTATTCCTTCAATTTTCATGACCGCTGCCGACCGTTCCATAACCCTCCCCCGCCTCATCAGTGCCTTGAATCAGCGGCACCCTGGAAGTGTTCTCATCACTGAGTTCTTGACCTACCAGGATGGTCAGTATGCCATTCGGGCGGTGGTGCAGCGGGAAGCGGTAATTCTATCCACAGGGATGGCCGCCAATGCTGATATTGAAGTTGCCGAGGATCGGGCGAAAATAAGGGCATTGCAAGCGTTGGAACTCAGCAGTCTTGCCAATATTGATAATCCTGATGCCTTGGAATCGATGACCCCATTCTCTTCTCTGAAGAGTCCCTCTAAGCCGATCTCGAAAACAAGTCAACCGATAAAACGGCGTACAACCCTGGAGGATGGCGATCGCCTCCCCACCACTACCAGCCCACCGCCCATCTCCCCACCCGCGCTAGAGGCACCCTATTACCCCGAGGATGGACCCAATCAGTCTGGGCACCCCCATCAACCCTTGCCTCCAGAGCCGTTAGAATCCATCGATGATTTTGATATCCAGTCCCATGACCCTGTTCAAAACAGTCCCACTCCAACGCCCATCCAAGACTCTGAGCTTGAAGCTATGGCTAGCTCTGCCCCAGGGATTATTAATCTTCAAGATCCCATTGCTAAAACCACCGTTGAAATGCAGCGACTAGGGTGGGATGTGCCCCAAGGGAGGCAAGCCCTACTAGAACGCTATGGCAAGCGATCGCGCCATGAACTGACCGACGACGAAGTATTTGATTTCCTGAGATACTTAGAGCAGCATCCCTAGCCAAAATACCCTAAATAATCCACAACACTGCCATTGAGATTGATGGCTCAACTGAGCGCACTTAGACGATGTTCAGACCACTGGCTTGATTTAGTTCAGACCACCTAGATCAAACCACCGAAGGACGGCCACCAGTCGCTTGTTTGTTAATCACCTGATCCACAAGCCCATACTCCACCGCCTCTTGGGCTGACATGAAGAAATCCCGCTCCGTATCCTCTTCGATTTTCTCGATAGGCTGTCCAGTATGATTGGCCAAATGCTGATTGAGTTGCTTCTTTAAGTAGAGAATTTCCTTCGCCTGGATCTCAATGTCCGACGCTTGCCCCTGCGCCCCACCCAAAGGCTGGTGGATCATAATGCGAGAATTGGGCAAACTCATCCGCTTTCCCTTAGCTCCTGCACTGAGTAAAAACGCACCCATACTGGCTGCTAGACCAACACAAATGGTACATACATCAGGCTTGATGTGGTTCATCGTGTCAAAAATTCCCATGCCTGCCGATACTGAACCACCAGGAGAATTGATATAGACGTAAATATCCTGTTCTGGATCTTCCGCCTCTAAAAATAACATCTGAGCAACGACAAGATTGGCCAAATCTGAATCTATGGCTTGCCCCAAGAAAACAATTCGCTCACGCAACAACCGAGAGTATATGTCGAATGCGCGTTCGCCCCGACCGGATTGCTCAATAACCGTTGGAATCATCGAGTTCACATCTTAAAGTAAAACTATTGCTTCTGCATTCTATCGAAATCAGGGGCAAATCGCAGATGTATCCATTTTCCCCTGTCTTACTTTATAGATAGGGGTAAGCCTGATCTATTTTTCTTAAAATAGTCTTGAAATGTCTTCATCCGGGAAATTTGTCAATAAACGTTGCAATTTCATCCGAGGAATATAGGGCCAACCCCCCTCCACTTCTATGTCCTTAAGCAAGGCATAGAGTCGCTGGCGGTTGTTGGGTAAAGCGGCTTGAAACAGGGTATCTCGAATGTGGATATGAGTTGCTTCCAAACGTCGCAACAGAGCAAGGAGGGCAATGGCATCGCCCTCATGATCCTGGGCAAGAGTCTGTAAGCTTGCCTCAAGGGTCTCTAACGCTTCTAAAAAATCCTGGGCTAGAACGACTGTGGGGAGCGATCGCCCAAACTCATTCTGTATCTGGTTTTCGCCAACATTTTTATCATCATTCATACTTAATATCTACTTCCAGACAATCGGTGCTGACTACGCCATAAAGGACGCTAGCAGCATCTAGCGATCGCTTCACGGGCGGTAGCGACAGCTTCACGGGCGACGCATTATTGGACCTCCCGGTTTGATCTTACCGCTTTCACTGCAAGAACCTGCCTCTCATCAGTTTACCGAGATATTCTCCTAACAATCGGCAACAGCTTTATAGAAGCCGTATTCCCCTGCTCCAAAATATTCCTGCTAAATGAATCACGCTGAAAAGCCACCAAAGACCCAACGTCCTGTAAAATCGATTATGGTCATTCCAACAAAGCCACAGAAATTAGCCTTTTGATTCGCCTTAATTGAGCATATCAGTAGTGCTGTTGCTGTCAATGCTGATCCCTCTGCATCAGCGTCGGGGTCGTTTGGTAGCAGACAAAACTTGTGGGTTGGTGAACGGACTTGCTATTCATTGCAGTTTTTCGTCAATTCTTGCAAATAGCAAGCGCTTCATCAAAACGAGGCTTGTACCGTGGTTAAGCAGATGGGAATTCAGAGATAGAATCGAGGTTAAGTATAAGTATGAGATATCGTGCATTAGTTGCCGCTTTTCTGGCATTATGCCTAGGTTTTTTGACAGCATGCAGTGGAACGCCGGACCCGTCTAAAGGGCCTCTTACATACGCTGATATTAAAGACACTGGTTTAGCTAACTCCTGTCCTCAAATTGGGGATGTGCGCCGAGGGAGTATTCCAATTGAACCCGGTCAGTCCTACACTATCCGGGAAATGTGCTTGGAACCCACTGCTTTCTTCGTTAAAGAGGAACCCGCCAATAAACGCCAGAAGGCTGAATATATCGAAGGTCGGTCTCTGACCCGTTACACTTCTTCCCTGGATCAGGTCAGTGGCACCTTGATGTTGGCAGGGGATGGAGAACTAGCGTTTTACGAAGAAGATGGTTTTGATTTTCAACCCATCACTGTGTTGCTTCCTGGCGGCGAAGAAGTACCTTTCCTATTCACAATCAAGGGCCTAATCGCTAAAGCAATGGTTGGCACTGATGGGATCAACACCTCCACTGATTTTGAAGGTTCTTTCAGAGTGCCCTCCTATCGGACCTCAAACTTCTTAGATCCTAAAGGTAGAGGTTTGGCAACTGGATACGATAACGCTGTGGCGTTGCCTGCCAGTGCAGACGCTGATGAACTGCTTGCAGAGAATGTCAAACGCTTTGATGTTGGTGAAGGAAGCATCTTCTTCCAAATCGCTAACGTCGATAGTACTTCTGGCGAAATCGCAGGTACCTTTGAAAGCGAACAACCTTCTGATACGGATATGGGTTCAGACGAGCCTTTGGACGTTAAAGTTCGTGGTATTTTCTATGCCCGTGTCGAGTCATAGCCCTTTTGCTTCACAACTGACGAGTAATTTTTTACGCCTGTTTTGAAAACTTAATACTTCTATAAATATCCTCTCCGTAAATACATGGAGGGGATATTTTTTGCCTGTGACCTAAACTATGTCGATGTGTAACAATATTTCGCGCCAACATGGTATATGGAGCAATTGTAATTATGCTTCCATACTTAACTTCAGCACGTCGCACAATAATCGAAGCTCAGGGAATATTTTTCTGGGTTCAAACAGATTTCATAGAGGTATTGGCCATATCTTTTTTTGATGAATATCTCCTTCTGCTATGGATAGTCTAGAGTCTTCTATGTAATTCTTGTGATGATAGAGAAATCCCATAATTATGCCAAAGTGCCTACGGGTTAAAGTTATAACCTCTAGGGCTGCCTTCCTATGTTAACTAGGCCAATAAAATGAACTTGGTTTGATCATTTATTTGCCTTAGTTAAGTGATTTGTCAATGGTTGAGGGTGTCACCATACCATCGGGATAGCTCAAGCATCTACTTTTGTTGCAATCGTTGCGCCTGATAGTTGTATGGCACGTACCATGAATCACGGGTGTAGTACTAACGGCAGCAACAAAAATATTTTAGTTCGCACGTATCACAACAATGTGTTTAAGACAAAGTATGATGCCACAAGAATGTAAGGAAACCCAGCCCATAAAAGTTTTCCGCCCAACTCGAATTTTAACGGCAGATAACGCGATCGGTCTGAAGCAGTGGGCTAAGGCTGAAATTAGCCAAGGGGCTTCTGTTTTGCTAATTGATTTCAGTCAAGTTTCCTTTATGGACAGCAGTGGGTTAGGAGCCTTGGTATCCATAAATCAGATGGTTCAACTATCCGGCAGCCAAATCAGAATTTGCTCACTGCATGGTCAGGCCAGAATGTTATTTGAAATGACGAATCTACACCATTGCTTCCACACTTACCCCGACAGGGCATCTGCCGAAGCTACCCTACCTGAAGCCCTACATCATGAACAGAACTGAGTTTTCCCTTCTTCAAGTCCTGTCAAGTTACATTACGTTCCGTGTAAATGCCGTTGTTTCTGTTGTCCAAACTCAATAGATTTAACGTGCGAGTATCAAAGTTGTAGCAAACTTAGTGTATTTACCTCTCCGCCTCAGTTGTGGTTGTAAGGTTTGGGAACGGTTAACATGGTTTTGTCGTCAACGCTTAGGAAAGCGATTATCATCTACTGTATCTAGTCCTAAAGGATTGTATCTGGGGGTTGTTGCGGTGAGACCTGTACCTTTTAGTTCCTTCATCATCTATCATCTAGCATCCTATTGCCAGCTAGTTCACCAGCAATTGAGTATTTTCGTATTACTGGGTGCAGTCATTGGTCGTTCAACATTGTCCGTTTATCATTTTCACACCTGAATATCGTTATGCCTATGCTTGCCACTAAGGAACTAAAGAGCGAGAGTTTACAGCTATTACGTGAATATCAACAGAACCCCTCCACAGCACTCCGCAACAAAATAGTTCAACTCAACTACGGATTGGTTCGCAAAGAAGCTCATCATTGGATTAATCAATGTGTTGAAAGTTATGAGGATTTATTACAAGTCGGTAGCCTGGGTTTAATTCGGGCGATCGAGCGTTTTGATATGACTAAGGGTCATGCATTTAGTTCGTTTGCTGTGCCCTATATTCGTGGTGAAATCCAGCACTACTTACGGGATAAAGGTTCAACCGTTCGTATTCCTCGGCGCTGGCAAATGTTACAGCGTAAGGCTACTCAGACGTCCCGCGAGATTCAGTCGCTTTACAATCGTCAACCAACGGATGCGGAACTAGCCGAAGCTTTGGAGATTTCCGTGGAAGAGTGGCAAGATGTTAAGCTTGCTTATCGCAATCGTTCTCCCCTCAGTTTGGATGCTCCCATGCATGAGGAAGAGGATGGTGCTACCTCCCTGGGCGATTTACTCCCTGATAGTCAGTACCGGAGTTTTCAGTTAGCCCAGGAAGACCGGATTCGGCTACAGCAGGGTTTGGTGCAACTAGAAAAGCGGACTCAACAAGTGCTAGAGTTTGTGTTTTTTCATGATTTGACCCAGAAAGAAACTGCCGAGAGGTTAGGGATTAGTGCCGTAACGGTTTCTCGTCGGTTGAAAAAAGGATTGTACACCTTGAAACAGTCCATGGCTAATCCCAGCACCGATTGCTAGTTGTTGTCGTTCTCGAACCGCTAGGAATCTTGCCTGAAGATAAAGTGCCCATAGGGGGCGGTGGGCCATGTCTGCCGCCCCCTGTCTTAGTCTTCATCGCTATAGACACTTGGGACAGAGCCGTTTTTAAGGCTGGTTGTATTTTTCCTGGATGCGGTTTTAACCGCGCCTAGGTGAACGAAACCTGTTTTCGCAGGTTAACGGTTGGTGCCATCAAGTCCGCGTTGGCGGACTTTGCTTGATTAGGTGTGGTTTCGAACGCCAGTTGTTCGATGCTCAACAGATTGGGGATGGTTTTCCCAAAAAATGGCTTAACTCATCTGACTATCGCTGTACTTTTTGTGGCTTCAGTGTATGTAGATTTATCAAGATATTGGTTGAAAGGGCTGCTGGGTTGGCGATGGTGCTTTAGTTGTGCTATTGGTGGGTGTGTATTATGGACCTACGGTCATCATTTCTAGATCTGTAGGGTTGTTTCAAAAGTGTGGCACTAGGAATGGCTCAAGCTCTGGCACAAAATGCGATCGCCCTCCTGATTGATTTAGCTGAACGGGGTGAGATTAATCCCTGGGATGTCAAAGTGATTGACGTGGTGGAT
>JAYKIC010000078.1:0-5873 GCA_035284985.1 Leptolyngbyaceae cyanobacterium | reverse complement strand
GAGGACAAGTACAACCAAAATACAACGGTGTGGCAATGCACCATCCATCCAATTCCAACTTACGGGATTAGGGGTGAACCATCCCCAATCCTAAAACATATCTCAAGACTTTTCGAGCCATGCCATGGAGGATTTCCCTGGGAGGATATTAGCAATATACGGGTTTATACGTAAGTATTGTTGACATATTTCTATGCTATGGGTAAAAATATACTTAGGTCGCTTTAGGTATGTAGGCTTGAAGAGATAGCTGAAAAGCTTGATGAATAGTATATTTGTTACTTGTTCTGGGGCCTGGTACGGAGTCTCTTAAATGTGTAAATATTGTCTTGATTTAAGTATTTTTACTTTGTCGATGCTGCTGGTGTCCGGGCAGCAGGGTGTATGACAAAACAGATAAGCTAGCGAGAATTGACAAATGGTTATTCAAGAGTATGCAGAGTTAAGGTTGACTACTAAAAGCGTTGATTTACCTCAATCTCAGGCTAGTGCTAGGGTAGCGCAGCTTATGGATCGGTTGATTGTGGCGGTTTATCTGTTAGGTCTGCTGGGTTTTATTCCTTTGGTGGTTACGTATGCCTGGGCCAAAGAGAATTGGTCTACCCGTGATTTTTCCTAGTTTAGGGATCTGCCCATTAATCTGCCAATTAAAAGGATATCAATGTTGTGGGGTGGCAGTTCAAACTGCGCCTAGGCGATCGCTATAATTCTAGAAATGTTGCGATGATCAGAAAAGGGGGTAAGTGTTTGGCACCCACCCCCTTTTCTGAAGGCATTTCTCCCTCAGGGCGATTATGATTCAGGCAATTTAGGTCGCTATGATTTAGCGTCAGCAGGGGTAAGGGCGATCGCCTCTTGCCGACAACACATCAATCCTAGACCGATACCTAGGGTCAGTTTGAGGCATTCCAGACTAAAGTAGCCACCATGCATCCAGTTCATAGCGGCAGGAACGGCTTCAACCGACTCCAGAGCATTCAAATTGAGACTTAGGGCACTCATGGTTGGTGTCAACCAATAGGTCGATACCATGGTGATGGCCATCATGACGAGGGCGAGGGCGAGGGCTTTAGGACCAATGGCTTTGGCTTGATACTGATACCAGCCAATGGTCGCTGTTAGCGCTAGGGCGGCCCAAAGAATTTCCAAACGGTTGAAAATCCAGAACATCGAGTAACCAGCGGTGGCGAAATCGGGGCTAGTCATCATCCCCGTAGCATATAACGTTGGCATAATAACTAGGTCGAGTAAAAGGGTTCCACTTAACCAGGTTACGAGGGCAAAGGCTAGCAGGAGTTGCCAGTTAGAATACCTCGATGTGAGCGTAGCGGATCGAGATGGGTATGTATTAAGACTCATATAGCACTCGCTAAATATTGACTTTCCTTAGATCGTACTGGAATGCTATGGCTGGCGATCGCGATCGCCATATCTGGTAACGAAGCGATATCTTTCGCAATCAATCCTTGTCTACGGTTAGCGTTTACGGTTAGCGTTTACGGTTAGCTGTGACCCCGTGCCAGTCGATCAGCACTTAAGGGGAAACACTGAAACTGCCTCACTTGTCGATAAAAACGGTGGGTAAATTCATGGTTTGTACACAGGCAATGGGGACAGAGAAAAGGGCATGGTAGGGCTGTAACCTGGAGAGAATCGAGGATCGCGCCATGATTGAGTGCATTACGTTAGGCAATTTGACCCATGGGACCGTGGGTCACGTTTTGAATCGGGATAGCCTGTATTCCCTGGTGTTAGTCGCTACCATGGCGAATAGTCCCCTATTTTGGCAGTGGTGGATCGGGCCAACGCGAGACCTTAGTTAGGGGTTTCGGATAGCTGATTCTGCTTGGAGCCTTGGACCACTTGAAGACAATCCTCAATGGGGGCACGGGCATCCATCTTTTCGACCAGGGCATCATAGCTGCTGCGGTGTTGTTCCAGGAGGCTCTTGGCTTTGAGAATAGCCCAGCGCATTTTGGTGTCTAGGGAGATGGTCGGGTTGAGCCGAGATAATTGGGACCAGAGGAGACGAATTTGTTGGCGATCGCTCCCTCCCCCTTCAGCTTGCCCGTAAACCAACTCCTCTGCCGCAATCCCTGCCATCCAGATGGAACAGTAAGTATCCACCGCTTGGGTAGACAAGGCACCCGTATTGGCCTGACGGAGAATGGTATCCAGGTTAAATTGCACTCCACCCCGGCCATTTTGGCCTTTTTGGCTCGCTTCCCAGGCACTCAGGGTATAGTCGGTCACTGGAATGTCCAAGAGATGGGCCACTAGAAAATGCCCCGCTTCATGGTGAAGAATGCGCCGACGATAGGCTGGATCACGCTGGGCAATGGTGTCAATGAGCAAGTTGCCCCCCTGGCCGTTAAAGCCAAAGGTATCGACTGTGGCGATTCCCAAAATCCCGATGGTGATTAATGCAGGAATGGTTGCTGGAATTTGCAATAATGGCCCCACTAAAATGAGGAGAACCACAGCGAAAATACCAACGGCAATCAGATTGAGGGTAATGGGATTCATAGAACGTCCTAGTGAGCGAGTCAATATCAATTAATTCGTTTCAGCCTCTGGAGCCGATCTTGGATCGGCATCGGTGTCTGATGTGGTGTTGTCCTCCCCGTCTGTATCATTATCCGTTTCTTCCCTTAGGGGTTGGGAATCGGCCCCTCCGCTGTTCCCGTAGAAAGTCTCTAGGCTGTGGCGATCGCCCACATACCGCCAGTGCCAAGGTTCATAGTTCACGGTAGAATTACTAACCCCTTCAAAGGACAATTCAAATCCATAGGCCGCTGCATTCTCCTCCAGCCACTCGAAGGCTGGGGTTTCTGCAAAGCTGGCCTCCAGATGGGTACTCGGTTGGTTGGGGTCGCCAATATCAATGGCATAGCCCGTGTGATGTTCGCTATAGCCAGGTGGGGCACTGACCGTAGCCCGTTCTTGGGACGACTGACGGCGGTTTTTTTTAACTTCAAAGAACAAATACTCTTGCTCTGCTTCAGTGCGGAAGCCAGATAGGGGTTGCAATAATACGCCCTGGGTACGGGCTGCATTAGCCATTTCCGTAAAGCTTTTAGCCGCCGTTTCCCGTAACCGAATACTGCCATCGCCCACAACAGGGACAAGGGTATCTTCGGGGGCTTCATCATACCGTCGGTGGCCCAGCAATTCGTCGGTGGCATCATCGGTGGCGTTAGCCCCGTTGGCGGCATCAGCCGTTGTGGTATTAGGGTCTGATGTCCCCGGTGTCGCCATTACCGGGTTATCCCCATTGTCTACGGTTTCTTCGGGGGAACCATCATTGATTCCAGAAAAATGGCTCAGGATGGGTTGCCATAGCAGTGCCGTTATGGCTCCGAGGGCAACCGCCACCATCCCCACACCTCCAATCCAAAGCAGTGGCAATGAGGTTTGGGCAGAGGACGGTGCAGTAGACTGTTTTGGCGTTGATTCTCGCAACGCTTCAGGGATGTCATCGCTGTAGGAAGGTGGCATGGACCGTGACATTAAACGAACAGAAGAGTTAACGAAATATGATTGGCCTGAATTCTATGGGAATCCTTTAATCCTGGCTATCGGGGGACAATGGAATCAGTCATGGAGTGGAGGGGCGATCGCCACTCTCTTGGCATACATAAATTAACATTTTTCATGGTTTTTAGTCTCTCTTCTGTGGGCATTGGTACTATGGCTCTTCATTCTCATCTGCTACCCCTCTATGGTCCATTAATTCTCTGGGTTGGCTTTGGTTGGGGATTAGGTCGGATTCTGCCACCCCAGGTGCCCCAAACCCTGGGCAAAGGTTTGTTTTGGGGGGGGGTGCCCCTGGGCATTGCCATATTTCTACGTCAAGCCGATCTATCCAGCAATATTTGGTTGGCCCCAGCGATCGCCTGGTTAGCCGTGGGCTTAGGCGCAGCCCTGTCGAGTCTGTGGATACAACAACCTTGGTACCCCCTAGGACGGTGGATTGGGCAAAAAATGGGGCGATCGTCCCTCCCTTCAGGCCGTCACCCTTACCGCTGGTCTTCCGCAGAGCGCGGTAGTTTTATGAATGCGTCCATGTTGGGAAACACGGGGTACTTGGGTTATCCCATTGTTCTCAGTCTAGTGCCCCAGCAATACTTTGCCTGGGCTGTCTTTTATGACACCTTGGGATCAACCCTGGCCTCCTATGGCCTAGCGGTTATGCTAGCGTCCCATTTTAGCCAACCCCAGCCAGAAACTACCGCTGAAATCGCCAAATCCCCCATGGGCCACCCGATGACCATTGTTCAGCAAATGGGCCATACGTTGCTGAAAACCCCTGCCCTTTGGGGATTTACCCTAGGCTTGTTGGCTAAATCCATCCTGCTACCGCCAACGGTGGAAACAGGATTGCGGTGGGTGGCTTGGGGCATCATTTCTTCGGCCCTGCTGCTCTTGGGGATGCGCCTGAGCCAACTAACTTCCTGGCACCACATGCGTCCAGCGATGGTTAGCTTGAGCATTAAAATGTTGCTGATTCCGCTCATGATTGGACTGGGGTTAAAGTGGATGGGGTTGGAGACTTTTCCCCTACTAGTCCTGGTTTTACAAATGGGGATGCCCCCAGCCTTTGCCACCTTGATTATTGCTGAGGCTTACGGTTTAGAGCGAAATTTAACGGTAACAACCTTAGCCACCGGGTCCATCCTGATATTAACCACCCTACCCCTGTGGTTAGCGTTATTCGGTCCATAATGGCTTTCAGGTTGCTTTGAATGGCCCTGTTCGACTATCAGGGGCACTGTTGGCAGGATTGGAGTGGTAATAGGATGGTTGACTACGGCAAGTATGATGGAAACGAATGGTAAACCTGCAACAATCGTCAAGGGCGGTTGGAAGATTTTAAACGTGGATAAGCAAGACGGGCAGAATTGGGATCACAATACCCTCCATAATCAACCCAGACTAGTTCAGGACCGAGCATTGCGGGGGGATCACCAGCGGATATGTAGACAGCAAGGGAGACTGGGTGCGATCGCCCTTGCCCTCCTCCTTGCCACCGCCTGTACCCCGAAAAATGAGAGTCGTTCCCCCTCAACTCCTCCAGACTCATCTTCCCCAGAGGCATCCACCGATAGTACGACCATCCCTCCCTCTGCGGACCCCGCTGTTACTCCCGTTTCCCCCACTGTTGTACCTGAACCCCTGGGGCAGCCAGAATCAGATCCAAAGAATACAACGGGCTTAGACTCACTGCCCATTGTCCCTACCACTCCGCTTGCCCCGCCTTCTATTGACACGGCAACCTTACCCGCCCCCAAGACCTTAGAAGCATTCCCTCCATTGGCTAAGGGCACTTTTGCATCGGAGGCAAACAACACCCAAGGGACGTTTACCATTTTGGATGATGAGGGGACTGCCATCATTCAGTTCGACCAAAACTTTCAGACCGCTCCCAGTCCAGATTTATTTGTAGTGTTGCATGTGGCTGACGATCTGTTGGCCATTACCTCTCCGCCAAACTACGGCCTTAAAGATGGCGATTATGTAGCGATCGCCCCCCTCAAAGCACCCCAGGGCACCCAAGCCTATTCCATCCCTGCGGCAATTATCCTGGAAAACTACAATTCCCTGGCCATTTGGGACCGTCGCCTAAATACTACCTTAGGGATGGCTTCCCTAGAAGTGCCAACCAACTAGCCACAACGATCTATCTATTAATCTCCATATAGTGATGGTAGTCATCCCCATGTTTCTAGCACTAAGGAATCATTTGGGGTTTCCGTCGCGTGCCGATCGACAAAATACACGTTTTGTAACAAAACTTGAGCTGTTTCTCAGTCAGGAGACCGTTGTCCCGTATGCTTTTAAAACAGATTAATGGGAATGAAAGTGCTACACAC
>JAYKIC010000077.1:0-3065 GCA_035284985.1 Leptolyngbyaceae cyanobacterium | reverse complement strand
CAGATTTCAGAACTAGGAGCGATCGAATGAAGAAGTTGGCTCAAAACTCGGCACAACAATGTCCTTACTTTGCTTAGTCAACTGGTTATACAGACGCTCAGTATTGGGGAAGTTAGCGGCTGGCAAGGTGGGGAAGCGACGATAAGGCACCGTATCTTCACCAAACACTTCTGCATACTCCACACTACTCACAACCGTAGTGACAAAGCTCCGAATACCTTCAGATGCCAATAACTGGTTGTACATCCGCAACTCAACCTGATTACGGGTTGCACGTCCCAAGAAATGTTTCAGCCCTAGCTCAATCACCTTGGTATTGGGGAATGAAGTGTAGAACTCCTTGATATACAAATTAGAAGTTCCTACACCTTCTACAAATTCTTTGACGGTAATCTCTCCGTTTTGGAGGCGACTTTCTAGATCACCAAACTCAGATCTGATGATGTAAGGGTCAAGATCTCGCTCAAAAACTTGACGATAAACCGCTTGAGCGACCAATTTCACTTGAACAGGGTCAGCAAGACTCGTAAGTTTGAATGTCTTAGTTTGAGTGCGCTGCTGGCTCACACCTTGCTTAATGCGGAATGTAACATCCGGAGTTGAGCGGGTCTCAGAAACAGCACCCAATTCAATAAAGCGGGGAGTTGAAACAGCTTTAACAGTAATGCCAGTGTTGCCAATAGTTCCCACCCGCATCATCCGCTGGGACAAACCAGCCGATGTAATATACCGCTCATAGGGAATCGTATCCTCACCAAACGCTTCACTATATTCTTGACTATCCATAATGGCATCAACTAAGGCATAGAACCCTTGCTTAGCACAAATATCGAAGTAAGCATTTGTTTCCTGACGACCATAGGTGGGGCGACCTAACAACCGTCGGTGGATGTACTCAACTGCTTTCATCACATATAAAGATGACCAATACATTTGACGGAAGGTCTCGGATTTGGCCAATTGACGAATAAATTCACGAACAGTGATTTCGCCATTTTCCAGTTTAATTTCGGCAACGGACAGCCGTTGGCCTTGATAAACGTCGCGTCCAAACACCTGTAGATAGGCTGCACGAATGAAAGCTTGGGTAGAAGCCTCCGTATATTTAATGTTGTCACGGTTCTTAGCTGGAATTTGTTCCAACTTAAAGACCTTTGGACCTAAGGTGCCTGGATCAACACCCCGTGCCCTAGGGTTACTGATCTGGTTGTTGATCCCTGGTCCTCGGTTGATCAGCAAGCGGCGAGTATCTTTACCAAATGCGGCTGGGCTAGCACTCAAACTAGCAGTTTCGCTGGGGAAAATAGCACCAAACTGGTTCTCAATGGGGTCGTTACCCGAACCATAGGGATGCTGATCTGGTAGGGGTTGGGTATAGCTGGCAAAGGTGGTCAGGAATTGGGGAATCGTCCGGAATGGCGCACTGTAGCGGAATAGATCTTGCTGTGGTCCCCAATTTCGACACTCTTGCGCTTCTTGGCCCAAACCACGGAGGTAAGGAACCGTTTCTTCCCCAAAGTAATCGGCATACTCCACAGAATCGATCAAGGCATCGACTAGTTTGGCAAAGCCACCGTCGGAGATAATGGAGAAATACTTTTGTACTTCTTCACGACTACTTGGCCCACGTCCAAGGATATGACGAAATGCCAATTCGATGGCACGGCTGTTAATGTATGGCTCAAAGAAGTTTTTGCGATAGAGAGGGGATTTGACCAATCGACGAATAAACTCTTTCATAGAGATATCGCCATTTTTGACTTTGGATTCTAAGTCACTCAATCCCAAAGAATAGGCGCGGGTAATATCACGCTCGAAAACATGACGATAAGCCGCTTTAATTGCTTCGTTTTTCTCAAGAATGGACAAACCGGGCTTCATGGCATATTTGGGTCGCCGTTCTGCCGCGTTGAAATAGATTTGGGGCAGGGCCAATCCTTGGAGATCAGGAGATGGACGCTGACGCAGTTTGCTAGACGGAGTGGGGGCTGAAAACTCAGAAATAATCACATCAAAGTACTGAGTGACTAATTCTACAGCTTCGGCATCCTGGCGAAAATATTCAATGGAAGCAACTTTCATTTCACCCAGAGCTACGATGGTGGCTTGGGTGGAACAGGCTGTTTCAATAATTTCTCTTAAACCACGGACGTTGACCGATAGGATGCTGGGATCACCTGCAACGATGGCATAGGTCAAATACCGCAAAAACCAGCTCATGTCCCGCAATGACTTCTGCATGTTGCTGGGACCGTACTGGGAAACATTGATGGGTCGAAATCCGGGGGGTACAGGGACCGAACCACCGGAAGAACTAAATAGCTTAGCAAGACCGCTGAAGAAGCCACCACCTCCGCTACTTTCGACGTAGGTTGCGGTTCCTAGCTGCATGGACTTTTGAGTGTCCAAGGCTTCTCCACCAACAGTTACCAGGACTTCTTCGGGGGCGGGGGCGGGTCTTTCCAAGAATGAAAGCGGGGAACCCCCGACAAAGATTCGGTTCGCTGCCCGCGAGACTATTAATTCTGAGTTTCTGGTGATGACAGTCGCAATTTGTAAGCGCTTCAGACCAGAACTAAAGTAAGTCGATAATTCACCTAATTCAGCCTTGCCCGGAAACCGATCTTGTTGCTCGGCTTGGACAATAGTTGAAAGGGCCAGAGTTTGATAAAGCTGCGGACGGGCAACAGAGCTTCCACCACTTGCTGTAACACTCATCGGATTTCAAAAGCTCCCTATCAATAGTGATTGCAGTTGTGTTTTGTGATTGCTTCAGTACTACCTCTGGCGATCGCACCTGTTCCCAACTAAAGACTTCACAGAATTCTTTCAAAAATCCTGCATTACGTCCTAACTGACATCGACGATCGCGCCAAGGGTAGTTAACCTAGCTTTTAGATTAAAACGTTTCGGGTTCACTACAGTGAATTATTAAAAAGTGTGTAGCACTTTCATTCCCATTAATCTGTTTTAAAAGCATACGGGACAACGGTCTCCTGACTGAGAAACAGCTCAAGTTTTGTTACAAAACGTGTATTTTGTCGATCGGCACGCGACGGAAACCC
>JAYKIC010000076.1:0-11107 GCA_035284985.1 Leptolyngbyaceae cyanobacterium | reverse complement strand
TTGACCTGACCAGATACAGGGCGGGCACGGGGGCACCGCCCCAACCTCTGATACCTCACCCCGTGGTTGACCTGACCAGATACAGGGCGGGCACGGGGGTACCGCCCCAACCTCTGATACCTCACCCCGTGCTTGACCTGACCAGATACAGGGCGGGCACGGGGGTACCGCCCCAACCCCAGATATCTCCCCCCGTAAGGGCAATCCCCCCGTGGTTGCCCTCAGATACCTCACCCCGTCAGGGCAATTAAATGGGCATCAGCGTATGTTAGGCTGAGCGTTGTCATCCTGAGCATTGTGACCAAAAACCCCCTCATTTTGCGCGATTACATCTACGTTAAAAAGGCGAATTACCGTGGGATTTCAGTTTCATTGTCAAAAACATTGCAGTCACACCCAAGCCCGTGCAGGTCAGTTTGAAACCCCCCACGGGGTGGTGGAAACGCCCCGATTTATGCCCGTCGGTACTTTGGCCAATGTGAAAACGGTCACGCCTCAACAACTGCACGCTACAGGGGCGCAAATGGTATTGGCCAATACCTATCACCTCCATTTGCAACCGGGGGAGGATATTGTGGCACGGGCCGGGGGGCTACATCGATTCATGAATTGGTCCGGCCCCATGTTGACGGATTCCGGGGGATTTCAGGTGTTTAGCCTGAGTGAAATGCGATCGATTACGGATGAGGGAGTGACATTTCGATCGCCCCGTGATGGCCAACTAATCCAACTCACCCCGGAAAAATCCATCCAGATTCAAAATGCCTTGGGGGCGGATGTGATTATGGCCTTTGATGAATGTCCTCCCTATCCCGCTAGTCGGGAAGCGGTGCAGCAGGCGACTGAGCGGACCTATCACTGGCTAGAGCGTTGCGTCCGGGCACATCAGCGTTCCGATCAGGCGTTATTTGGCATTGTCCAGGGGGGCACCCATTTGGATTTGCGGCAACAGGCGGCGCGATCGCTCCTCGACTTCGATCTACCCGGTTACGCCATTGGTGGGGTGAGTGTGGGGGAACCACCAGAGTTAATTGAACAAATTGTCAAAGCCACCACACCGTTATTGCCCCAGGATAAACCTCGTTACCTGATGGGAGTGGGCACCTATCGGGAAATGGCCCAGGCGATCGCCGCTGGCATTGATCTATTTGACTGCGTCATTCCAACCCGTCTAGCTCGCCATGGGAGTGCCTTGGTTAAGGGCGATCGCTGGAATCTCAAAAACGCCCGATTTCGCGAAGATTTTACGCCATTAGATCCGGATTGCCCCTGCTACAACTGCCAAAACTTGTCACGGGCCTACTTACACCATCTCATCCATGCCCGTGAACTATTGGCCTTCACGTTAATTTCAATTCACAATATCACCGAATTAGTGCGATTCACCCAGCACATTCGGGCGGCAATTTTGGGCGATCGCTTCTCCAGCGAATTTGGTCATTGGCTCCAAAGCTGACCCAGATTTGGCAAAAGTTATTCCCCAAATGATGCATTCTAGTCAACCGTGGGAACGCTAGACAACAGATGGACTCATAGGGAAAACCCAAGCATTATGGGAAAACGTACGGGTGGATTGGCCGCTTTGTACAACCCTGAATCGCAGCCGTTTCCCTTATTGACCCTCTCCCATTTCCAGGTTATACCGTTCCGATGCCATCTTGAACCTTGCTCATGGTCCATGTTTTCAACCCTACGCCCATTGTCGTTCCCACTCCTCTTAGTTACCGTTGGCATGTTATTACCAGCCTGCCAAACCGTTACCGCCTTACCAGACTGCCAAGATCCCCTCGGCTGTGTCGTCATCGGCCCCGAAGATCCTATTAAAATAGCGGCGCTCCAAGCCTTAACCGGAGACTCAGCCCCCCTTGGCCAAGATCAAGTGAACACGATTAAACTGTTGTTATCCGAGCGTCAGTGGCTTTTGTTGGGCCGCAAGATCGAGTTACAGGTGGAGGATTCCCGCTGTACCCCGGAAGGGGGAGCCAATGCGGCGCTCAAAGTGGTGGCTGATCCCCAGATGATTGCCATTTTGGGAACCACTTGTTCCGGGGCAGCGGCAACCGCTAGCGAAATTATGTCTGACGCGGGGCTAGTGATGATTTCCAGTTCCAATACGACTCCCGCCCTAACCACCTTTAACGGTCAGGTGGGAGAAAATGGCCATCCTGGCTTTTTTCGGGTGATTTATAATGATGCGATCGCAGGCCAGACAGCGGCTGAATTTGCCCACAAAATATTAGGCGTGAGTGCCGCCGCCACCTTAAACGATGGGGATCTCTACAGCATCCAACTAACTGAAGTGTTTGCCCAATCCTTTGAAGCGTTGGGTGGAAAAATCGTCCTGGAAGCATCCCCCAACACCGACACAGAGGATATGACTCCTTTCCTAGAAGCAATTGCCAATGCAGAAGCCGAATTTGTGTTTATGCCCATGACCAAATCTCCTGCGGCCCAGTTTATCAACCAAGCCAAGGAATTTCCCCGTTTCACGAAGATTGGTCCCCCTAGCCTCTCTATTCTAGTAGGAGAAGAACTAATCACAGATAGTTTTATAGAATCAGTGGCAGAAAATGGCATTGGGACTTACTTTGCCGGACCCACTCCGATTAAAAATAATAAAAATCAAGCACTGATTGAAGACTATGAAAAAACCTATAATGCATCACCTCAAAGTATTTACTATAGTTTTGCCCACGACGCTATTCGCCTGTTACTGCTAGCGATTGTTAAAACAGCAGAACAGCACCAAGATGGCACCCTAGTCATCGGACGACAAGCATTACGGGATGCTTTATACGGTATAAAATCCTTCGAGGGAATAACTGGAAACTTGAGTTGCAACGAGTTCGGTGACTGTGGTGTGACCAATTTCAGTATTGTTCAACTAGTCAACCCTGATGGAGGTGTTAATGACTTGAAACAAAATATCGTATACACCTATGATCCGTAGATAGAATGGAGACGCGATTTGAATCATTATTATCTGCTGAGGAATTCTAAGCCGTTGGGTGTAAGAAATCTTACTTACTGGTCAAACTACCCATTTTAATGGCTGTCGCAGCATACCCCTGGTTGAACACATGAACGCTTGGACTACCATTCGCAGAAAGATGCTTAAGATGACCCTTAAGATGACGCTTAAGTGGTCCACTCTTAACATCACCACAAAATTTAATGTTGCGTTTGGTGGCTTTTTTGCCCTCCTGCTTCTAGTAAGTAGTGCTAGCTATATTTCTTTACTGATCGTACGACGACAAATTGAATCGAGCATTATTAATAGTATTGAAATTCAGCGTCATGTACTGGAAATGAATGCGGCACTCCAGGCCGCAAGGGTAAATGAGCGAGACTTTTTCCTGCGTTATCCAGAGGTTGGATTTGCTACAGCCCAACAAGAATATGCAGCAAATGCCGTTGGTCACATTGCCCAAGTTATTACGCTAAGTAAATCCTTAGAAGACTTAATTCAGTCTTCCGATGTTAGTAACGCATTGCAGGAACATAATATTGATTTAACTCGCTATTTTCTCTTAGCAGAACGCTATCAAAATACGTTTTTAGATGCAGTGGATCTAGCGACTGCATTGGCTGGGGATGATGATGGTCTTTGGGGCAAGGTCGAAGATATAACTGCACAGCTTTACACAGAACTCTTGACCTTAAACCAACCTATATTTGTCAGTAGTTACAATGAAATGCGTACCTTTGAGAAAGACTATCGTTTAACGCATCAGCGGGGTTCGCTACAAACGACATTCAATATTATTTTTCAACTACATCGAACCATTGACGAACAATCTAATATTACTCCCCAAACCCGTGATGAAATTCACCGTTTGCTGGCGGAGTATGAAACGACGTTGCAACAGGTTGAACGGTTAGATCGTTCCATTCGCGGTAGCTTTCGCGACTTTGAGCTACAAGCCAGTCAGGTTGATCCGGTGTCCTCTGAACTGATTCGCCTATCGAAGGAAGAGGTGGAGCGGGCTAAGAAACAAATTCGCCATACGAGCCAAATTGCTAATATCTGTCTGGGGGTAACGGTTGGGATCGGGATGGTGTTGGCGGGGGCGATCGCCCGTCTCCTGACTCATAGTATTACCAACCGGGTGATTCAACTAAATGATGCGGTTGAAAATTTAGAGTCCGGCAACCTAAATACACGGGCTAAGCTTAATTCTACAATCGATAATCCAGATGAACTGGAGCGATTAGCTCGGTCATTTAATGAAATGGCCCAACAATTACAAATGAGTTTTCATCAACTTGAAATGGCGAATGATGAATTGGAACAACGGGTGCGCGATCGCACAGCGGATTTATCAAAAGCATTAGAACAATTACAAAGCACCCAGGCCCAACTGATTCAGACTGAAAAAATGTCCAGCTTAGGTCAAATGGTAGCTGGCGTGGCCCATGAAATTAATAATCCAGTTAGTTTTATCTATGGCAACATTAGTCCTGCATTCCAATATATTGACGAACTAATCGATCTCATTGAACTCTACCAACTGCATTATCCTTATCCCCATGCTGACATTCGGAGTTATGCAGAAAGCATTGAACTTGACTTTGTTCAACAGGATTTGAAACACTTGCTCTTGTCCATGCAAGAGGGAGCTATTCGTATTCGAGAAATTGTCAAATCCTTACGAACTTTCTCACGTCTGGATGAGGCTGAATTTAAATCGGCTGATCTCCACGCAGGACTAGATAGCACCCTCATGCTATTGCAAAATCGGCTCAAATATGCCAATCGAGAACAGGGGATTAAAGTCACCAAGGACTATGGGGATTTGCCCATGGTCATGTGCTATCCGGGTCAGCTCAATCAAGTATTTATGAATATTTTAAGTAATGCCATTGATGCGTTAGAACAACAACAGGAACAGCACAAATTACTAGACTCTATAAATATATTTAGGGATTCAGACTATCCAGCTGAGACAGTTGAACAAAGCATCAAGATTCAAACCCAAGTGATTAATGGAGAGTCAATTTTAGTTCAAATTACCGATAATGGCCCCGGCATTCTTGATCATGTCCATGAGAAATTATTTGACCCATTTTTTACGACAAAATCTGTTGGAAAAGGCACGGGTCTTGGGTTATCTGTCAGCTATCAAATTATTGTAAAACGGCATCAAGGTAAACTATGGTGTGAGTCTACCTTGGGAAAAGGAACGACGTTTAATATTCAAATTCCGATCAATCAAGATTAATTGAGTGGACAGAATATCAGCGATTTCCGAACTTTCAGCAGTCCATCGGGGCTGTCCTCAATTTGGTTCTCCATTGCTGACTTTCCTGGGATATCGGGGCTTACAGGGCGATCCTAAACACACCTGCCCCGCTGGCATATCTTTGAAAACGCTGCTTCGGGAACCAATTACCGCATTAGCACCAATGGTTACGCCCGGTCCCACAAAGCAATCGGTGGCCACCCAAGCTCCGTTGCCAATCGTAATGGGGGCAATTTGGAGGCGAAATTCCGGGTGGGTAATGTCGTGGCTTCCCGTACACAGGTAAGATTTTTGGGACACCACCGCATGGGAACCAATGGTGATGGCATCAAGGCTATAGAAAAAGGCATCATCACCAATCCAGCTATGGTCGCCAATGGTAATATTCCAGGGATAAAGAAAACGAGCCGAGGGACGAATGACCACCCCTTGACCAATGTTTGCTCCAAATAATCGCAGGATGAAAATCCGGATGCCGTGACTGGAATGGAGGGTGAGGGGAAAGGCGATCGCCTGCACCAACCACCACAGCATCACGTACCAGGCGGGTCGCCCCCGATCATAGTGAGATTGATCATAACGCCTCAAATCCACCCACGGTGGGGCATCGGTCACGGGGCGTTCTACAGCCTCGGTAGGATTTGCCTCAATATCCATATTGTTAGTTGATTAAATCTGCAAATTAAATCTCTAAACAAACATCAGGCGTTGACCTAAGTTAAATACCCCAGTGAAAGCCTCTGAATCTTATTTTCAACAGGAAAACTTAAGCTTTTACCTGCTGTCCAGATGATTCTACGGCTGAATCAGTATCACTAGTGGATGCTTTAGGTTGAGCCACATTAAGTTGTCCTCCAAATTGCCTCAATTCGTACAACTTCACCCCAATTTGATATTCATATTGGCTCAATAATCGGCCATAAATATAACCTGCTTTGCCATCTAAAAATCCGAGCTGGATAAAGTAGAACAAGACAAATCGTAGAAATGGTTTGAAGGGAAGACGGACCCAAATCTTTTTGAGAAAACGTTTGCGTTGTACCGCATCTCCGAACAAACTAGCGCCAATCGTTTCCCCTTCCCCCTGACCTGTCAGTAAGTTGTAATAGACTTTTGCTTCCCAATTGGAATAACGATTATGGCGTTCTAGCCAATGAAAAAGGTCACGAAAATCTTCGTGGAGCATGTCATTTTCTAGATAGGCAATCTTACCATCTATAACGACGTGTTCATGGACTTCATTATCACCCGTATTTTTAATTTCTTCGGTATGTAAATTCTCATATCGACCTTTTTTATGCTGGAATAAACGCATATTCCAGTCAGGATATTTGCCACCGTAACGAATCCATTTACCGAGGAAAAAGACTCGACGATTGAGAAAATATCCGGCATATTCAGGATTTTGAATGGCCGTTTCAATTTCATCCCATAACTCTGGAGGAATCCGTTCGTCACAGTCTACTATCAACACCCAGTCATTCCGAAACGGTAAATTATCCAAGGACCAATTTTTCTTTTTGGGCCAACGACCGTTAAAGTGAAATTGCACCACATTGACTCCATATTCTTCACAGATTTCGATGGAGCGATCGCTACTTTGGGAATCAACGACAAATATCTCATCAGCTCTGGCTACACTGTCCAAACAGGCGGGGAGATTTTGCTCCTCATTCTTGGCGGGAATCAGGACGGATACGGGGATAGTTTTGGCAGAAGAAGTCATGTTTTTAGGTTTAAGGGTGGAATCAGGGAGTGGGTCAGGATAAGGGTAGATGGAGAATCCGTTACAGCTTTAAACTTAAGAGGGAATTGTCGTTTCGGAAGAGGACGATTTTGGCAGATGGGTCGAGTCTGACTTTACAGCATTGGAATGCCCCCACATTCCTTGAAAAACAGAGGAGAGATAGCCCAATTGACCATAAGCATAAACTAAGTTGTCAAAGCGTTGGGCAGGGTTACGAACATATTTGAACGCATTATACAAGCCCCGCAAAAGCCGTTCACTGCCACGGGTGAACTGTGACCAGCCTTGTTCCTGACTCAATTCTTCCCGATAGGCTTCGCTAATCCCCTGCCACCAACTGCGGTTGAGGAACCACCTAGGGTTTAACCGTTCTGGGGCCACGTTGTGGGCCACCAGTGCGTCTGGTTCATAGGCCACCAGCCAGCCCGTTTGCAGGGCTTGTTGGGTCATGAGTAATTCTTCATTGGACAGTAAGCGTTTGCCAACCCGCCCTAGATTGACATCAAAGCCACCAATTTGGTCGAGAAAGGCACGGCGCAGGGAGTAATTGAGTCCTCTGGGGGTCAGGCCGGGGGTTTCAATCAGACAGAAGGAGTCCCCTAGGTCATACAAGCCCAACGTTCCAGCGAGTTGATGGGAAATCCAACTGGGATGGGTAATACCATCAGGCCAAATCAGGGTGACTTTGCCCCCGGCGATCGCCACTTGCTCATGGGTTTGATAGACCTGATGGAGCGATCGCAACCAGTGGGGGGTCGCCTCCGCATCATCATCCAAATACGCCAAAATTGGAGCAGTTGCCTCCATTGCCCCACGGTTTCGGGCAACCGATAGACCAACCGTTGGCTCATACACATACCGAAGCCGACCATGGGGTAAGCGAGCTTGGGTCACAGATTGGGTGCGATCGGTGGAGGCATTATCCACCACAATCACTTCATAGTCTCCTGGAAAATCCTGCTCCAGGAGGCTGTCAATGGCTGCACCAAGGTAATGATCTCGGTTGTGGGTGCAGATGATGGCGGAAATCTGCGGATCAGTCATAGAAAGTACCAGGGTAGGACAGTCTGGTAGCCCAGCACAGGCTCAAGGCCATCAAGCCACATTGGATGGTCCCACTGGAGCGATCCAGCCTGGGCCATCCATGGGAACTGGGCTGTCACTTTTTAGTAAACCCAAAAAATACGGAGAACCAACAGGATATTCACAAAGCTAAAAACAGGAAGGAACAAAAAATTAAAAATTCTGGAGAATTTGGGCGGTGGTGAGCATTTCCCGGCCACCACCATGCCCAAATTTCTGATTTTGTGCGTGACCATGGCCGAGGCTAAAAATATCAATGCTACAAAAATTGCTACAAAAATAAAAAGGCAGACGAAACCGTCTACCTGAATCAATAGTAAATATCAGCACAAGATGCGATGTGAATATCAGCACAAGATGTGATGGGTAAACCAGGATACTCTGTACACACAAGTCGAATTACCCCCTTTATCTCCCCCTTGCAAAGGGGGAGGACCGGAGTTTCTCCCCTTTTCAAAGGGGGATTAAGGGGGGAAAGCCGAGGTTTAGCCTTTAATCTGAGATGGGTGTACACCGTAGGTAAACAAGGGGCCTAAACCTCCGACTTAGGGTTAGGGGTTATTTATCCTTGGCGGTTTTTGAAACTATCCAAGAAGCTACGAATTTCTTCGTTGGCGATGTCCCGTCCACCCAAACCAAAGGCGATCGCAATGGCAACAGCGATCGCACCAAACAATAGCCCAAAGGCCAAGTTAACGATGTCAGTAGCCACACCCATCTGTCGCAACGCCATGGCCCCGACAAAGATGATGATGGACACCCGCGCCGCTTGAGCCAGGGTATTAGCTTGGGCTGTTCCCGTGCTTTGAATCAGTTGGAACGCCAGATTTGCAAAGAACAAACCAACCGCAAAAACCAGAACCCCACTCAGCACCTGCATGGAAATACCCAGCACATTTTGCACGATTTGGGTAATTTGGGGTAGTTGTAACGCTTCAGAAGCAGCAACTGCACCCACCAATAGGCTACCCACTAAAACCGCAATGCCAACAATCTCAGCAGGGGTACGGGGTTGGAACGCCGCTTGATTTGCATCGGTAGAGCGAACATAGGGTTCTGGAGTACCTTCAGCCGTAGCTGTGGCAGAATCCGTCGGCACCATAGCCTGCAATCCAGACAATCCCAACCACTGGAAAATGTTGTTAAAGCCCAGGCTAGCCAGGAACATGGCCACAATGTCCGAAATAAAGCGACCGATGACGTAAAAGACGGTCATAATGATCGCCGCTGAGAACAGACGGGGCAAGAACTCCATCGTGACTTCCAACATCTGGATCGCAGGCTCAGAAATAGCTGCGATCCCCAGGGCATTGAGGGAGGAAATAACGAAGGGAATCAGAATCAGAACGTATACAAGGGTTCCAGCAATTTTGGAAAGCTCCATCCCGCCCGATTCTGCCAAACCAAAGCGGGCACCCAAGCCATCGGCACCCACTGAGGCCAGGAGATTAGAAACAATGCCCTTGACAACCCGGGCAATCAACCAACCGACAAAGCCAATAATTAGGGCACTAAAGACCCGAGGAATGATCGACAAAAAGTCGTCGATCATATTCTCGATCGGGCCAAGGGTACCGTTCTGCAATTCCAATGCATCTAAAACAAAGGGCAAGAAGAGCAGAAAAATGAACCAGTAAACGATGTCACCCAGGGTTTCGTTCACCAAAAAGGGACTTTCGCTACCCTGACCATCGGTGGCTGAGGTATCAGCGGTGGCGGCTAACTTATCATCTAAGTTAAAACGCCCCAGCACTCTGGTAATCAAGACCTTGGCTAAGGATGCCACGATCCAGGCGGCTCCGAGTAAGAGGGCGGCTCCACCAATGCGGGGCAAATAATCAAAAATTTGGCCCAGGAAGCCGTTAATTAATTCCGACCCCTGATCCAGTTCTAGTTTGGTGAAGGCTTGGGCTAGGGCAAAGATCAGAATGACCCAATAGACGGCTGTTGCAGCCCACTGTTCAATGGGAATCTCTGTCTCAGCTTGGCCTGTGACCCAAGTTGCAATCTTGTTATCTATGCTGGTGCGGTTAAGCACACTTTTGGTAGACCAGGCGGCAACGGTTGCGATAATCCAACCGACAATGAGGATGGCGATCGCAAACAAAAGATTACCTAAGAAAGCCGGAAATTCTGGCCCAAAGGTATCACTTAACCAGGCCATTGGCCCCGATTGGGCCAGTAGAGGCACACTGAGAGAGGAACTGAAACCCCGTAATGGTGTTTCTATCCATAAAATATTCATGGTTACTACTGTGTTGAGGTATCGACTAACAAAGCAATGTAAAGTTAATTACAGGTGTGGGAGCAATTGAGCGATACTCCGGGTGGAGTGGCGCTGAGCCATCGCCTGAACAAAGGACTTTTCAGAACCCCCATGCCCAGACAGAAGCATTGTCCTACAGAATCCCCGGTTATTACGCTACCAACGAGCCTTTTTGGCCAAATATTGCATAAGTGAAACATTTACCCCACCCCTTCTCATCTGAATCGAACCAGCCTGGGATAGTTTTTCAGATATCAGCAATCTATTCCTCGGTAATCTTCAAATCCGTAATGTTCCAGAGTGAGCCACCCAGAGCCGAATATTGAACCCCTTGGACTGTATTTCTAACGGCTCCCAGAGCAAGGCTATTGACTAAGTAGATAAAGGGTAAGTATTCTTGGCTCAACTGTTGGGTTTCGGCATAAATTGCCTTGCGGGTGGTCTCATCTAGTTCCCGTGCCCCTTCAATGTACAGTTGACTAATTCGTTCTTCCCAATCGGCCACTTGTCGCCCCTCTAATGGGTCTTCTCCTTCTCCCGGCAATTGGTTAAACATATGCAAACGGCCATCCGTGCGCCATACATTCGCACCACCGTTGGGTTCTACCCCTCCCGTAAAGCCTAAAATCATCGCGTCCCAATCTAGGGAATTGGTGGCTTGCTGCACCAAGGTATTGAAGTCTAGCAGTTGCAGGTCAACTTGCATCCCAATCTGGGAAAGGTCACGTTTGATTTGCGCCCCCATGGATTCCCTTAACTTATTTCCGG
>JAYKIC010000075.1:0-3170 GCA_035284985.1 Leptolyngbyaceae cyanobacterium | reverse complement strand
GGCCCAATCCAAAGGCGGCATGAAGGACCATCAAGGCTAAGGCGGCAGACCCTAAATAAGCGTGGGCCTTGCGACCTGTGCCATTTTCTTGGCCAAAGCCAAAGGTGGCGATCGCCCCATTCGCCGCCAACAATATCAGCACAATGGAACCTGTCCAAAAGTGCGGACTGGCAAAAATCTCCTGCTGTTGCATCACGAGCGACAGCACCCCGCCCGTGTAGCCCAGGGCCATGAACGTAAACATTAGAGGGGCCATGGTTCGGTGGCCTTTTTTGTGGAGGGCCATGGCTTCCACATCATCCGCACTAGTGGTACGAATTTTCCAGCCTGCATAGCCCACATAGCCACCCACCACAAATACGACGATGCCCATCATCAGGGGATGGCCCCAGTGGATAATGGGTTCAGGCATATTCAAAGTCCGGAACCAAGCGGCAATCGGTTCCAACGCACTCGCAATTTGTTGTGAAATCATGGTCATCTCTCAGCATTAGCAACAACATACTTCCTTTAAGAATTGTAAAGTCTTCTGGGGATGGTGGCGCAATATGTTTTGTTGGCAGTGTTGGTAGTAGGGGGAGGATATCTCCAACCTCGCCCCTGACCTCACCGCAACAGGATCGGGCTAAGCCTCAGGGTGGTCAGTTGCGATATCGAGAATGGATTGCGGTTGAATGGGCATCGACCAAGGAATTTCGTTATAACAGGATATGGAGAGAACCCAGGCTCCCCTTGTTTTGCCTTGATTTGTTGGCTTGCGTTTCTTAGAGTTTTGACCATGATTATTCAATCTATTCCCGTTCAACTCGGTAGCCTGGTGTTGCTTTCTGGTCCGCCCGGTTGTGGTAAAAGTAGCGCTTGCGCTGATTTGCCACCGTCGTTGGTGGTGTCGAGCGATCGCCTCCGCCACACTTTTTATGGTACCGCTCCGGTGGTGGTGGATGGCCAGTTGGCCCAGCGGCCCCAGGATGTGGATGATGCCCTGGTATTTTCGGTGATGCAACAGGTGGTGCGATCGCGCCTCCAAATCGGCCTGACCACCATCGTCGATGCGACACTGCTGACGGATAAACAACGGCAGCAGTTTGGGGCGATCGCTGACGACCTCGCCCTACCCGTCCAAGTGATCATTTTTGATTTGCCAGAGGCTCAACTGCAAGCGCAAAACCAAGCCCGTTCCTGTCCGGTCCCCCAAACTATCGTGACTGATTTCAACCAGCGATTGCAGCGGGATTCCAAATGGCCCTTTACCTTGGTAACGGGTCACGGTCGCCTATCCCCCGTCATTCCCACCATTCCCGATGAATTAGAAGTCGATGCCATTGGGGATGTCCACGGGCTAGCGGATGAGCTGTGGCAATTGATCGCAAAATTGGGCTACCACCGGGATTTTTCCCATCCCGATGGACGCAAACTTTGCTTTTTAGGGGACTTGGTGGATCGGGGGCGGCAATCATTGGCGGTGCTGGATATGGTGATGGCGGCGATCGCCCAGGGTCACTACTGCATTCTCGGCAACCACGATCGCAATCTGTTGCGGGGATTACAAGGAGAATCCATTAAGTCCCGCTCCACTAGCGAAACCCTTCATTACTTGCTACAGCAGGATCATTCCTACCAAGAGCGGGTGAAAACCTTTGTGCGATCGTTGCCTAGTTTTTATCTACACCGGGATTATGTGTTGTGTCATGCTGATATTGACTGGTTTGACCCATTGGAGCAGCCCGCCAGGGAGCGAATTTATGGAAAACGCAAAATTTACTCCACCTACGACACCGATGCCGTTTTTCGGGACACCTGTTCAAAACGGTTAGTCAGAGGTCACATTCCCCCAACGACTCAATCCTCCAACCCCGTAATACAGGCTGATCGGGACACACCGAAGCCTAGTCCCGGTACGGTCTATGCCCTGGAAGAAGGGGCAGGGTTTGGCGGTCCCATGGTGGCGATGCAATTATCCACCATGAAAAAAGTGCGGCTACCTTGCGCCTTTGACTACAGCAAAAAGCCCCCCTCCTTCGCGGATCAGATGACCCCATTAGTCAACAAAAAACTAGTCAAGCGGGTCAATTCTCCCTGTGGACGCCTCAAACTCTACAAATATACTTCCAAAGCATTTTTTACGCGGGAAGCATGGACCACTTACCCAGAGCTAAAGTTGGCCCGTGGTGTAGTGGTGGGGTTGCACGGTGAGCCGATAAGTCGGCCCTTTCCCCGCACCTTCAATTATTTGGAACAGGACACCACCTTGCCCCTGGATACCCCCGTGGTGGCGGTGGAAAAGTTGAATGGGTTTCTCGTCACCACCTTTCGCCATCCCTATCATCCCGACGAATTGGTGATCAGTTGCTCTGGTTCTTTCGAGGGCGATTATGTGGACATGGCTAAGGGGCTGCTCTATCGGCAGGGATTGTACGGGCGGGTGTTGGACTATGGGCGATCCCATCCCCACCACACCCTACTCTGGGAAGCGATTCACGCCAAAGATCCCCACATTATCCCCTACGGCGATGATCAGGAAGGCTTACACCTGATTGGGGTAGGTGACGGGACGGTGGCTGATCCAACCCTGGGTTTTCTATCAGAAGGGCAGTTGGATGAAGTCGCGCAACCGTTGCAAGTGCCCCGTCCTCAGTGGTTTGAAACGATGTTTGGAGAGGCGATCGCCCAAGTTCGGTCGGTCCAACATGAAGGCTTCATGATTCGTCTGCAAAACGGTTGCTTTGCCCTCAAACTCAAAAGCCCCTACTATCTCCAGACCAAATTTTTAGCCCGAATGACTGAGAAAAAATCTAAATTCATGTATCAAAACCCGGTTCAATTTAAACGAGAACTGGATGAGGAACTATGGCCACTAGTCGATGGGGTGATGGCCCAAGTCCCCCAAACGGACTGGTTAACTTGGTCAGATGTGGCGCGGCGGGACTGGGTCCAAACTTGGATGGACGCGATGATGTACGCCAGCTCAATTGAGTTGGCGTAAGTGCCTCTCCGTTGCCCCAGACCATCACTCATTGGTAGGCTTTCCTACAGATGAGTGATGGTCCTGATTGACTGACAAAACTTTGCCCCTCTTCCCTAAATCCCTTCTCCCAAAAGGGGAGAAGGGACTTCAAACCAGGTTCTTGGGTCGAAAGCCCCTCTCCCGCTCTGGGAGAGGGGTTGGGGTG
>JAYKIC010000074.1:0-3139 GCA_035284985.1 Leptolyngbyaceae cyanobacterium | reverse complement strand
GCGGCGAATGGGGCGATCGCCACCTTTGGCTTTGGCCAAGAAAATGGCACAGGTCGCAAGGCCCACGCTTATTTAGGGTCTGCCGCCTTAGCCTTGATGGTCCTTCATGCCGCCTTTGGATTGGGCCTAGGCTTATCCATCTAACTTTTCGACCAACACAGTAGGGTGCGTGTAGCGACAGCGTAACGCACCGCTTAGATACTAGCGCCCCAAAATTGTTTATTTCGTTGTTCAAACTGACTATTTCGGTGATAGCCTGATGTTAACTAGCACTCTTTTCGCAAAATTACGCTCACAGATGGGGGCGATCGCCCTCTCCTTGCTGCTGCTACTATCTGGCGCGATCGCCCTGCCCACCCCAAGCTGGGCACTCGGCGGACCCCAACCACCCTTACAACAGCCTGCACCCGCATTTACCCTAGCAACGAATGTAGGAGACGGGGAGATTTCCCTCAGCGATTATTTAGGACAGTGGGTGGTGGTGTATTTTTATCCCCAAGACTTCACCTCCGGCTGCACCCTGGAAGCACGACTCTTTCAAAAAGACTTACCCGCATACCAACAACGCAACGCCGTCATCCTTGGCATCAGCGCTGATGATGTGGCCTCCCACGAAGAGTTTTGTGATGCCGAAGGGCTGAAGTTTCCCCTACTGGCCGATGTCAGTGGAGCCGTGAGCAAAGCCTACGGCTCCTGGCTGGGCTACACCTCCCTGCGCCACACCTACATCGTGGACCCCAATGGCATCATGAAAGCCCGATTTTTAGGGGTGCGACCCTCTGGTCATAGCCAAGAAGTGCTGGAAACCCTTGATCAACTACAAGCTATCTAAAAAAGGTATTGCAAAATATGAACAGTTACGAATTCTGTTGGGGTAAACCGCTAAGAGATCAATCCACTTCTGTATTCTAGGATCTGTCGTGTTGCTAGCGTAAATTGTGAAAGCTGTTGTCATCACTGCCCCTGGGTTGCCCGATGTCTTCCAAGTGCAGTCCGTTCCAGACCCAACCCTCGAATATGACACCGATCTACTGGTGCGGCTGAAGGCGGCGGGGGTGAACCCCATTGATACGAAACTGCGGAAACGGGGTACATTCTATTCCAAAGACGCTCCGGCGATTCTGGGGTGTGATGGGGCGGGTGTGGTGGAAGCGGTGGGGTCCGCCGTCACCCAATTTCAGGTAGGCGATGAGGTTTATTTTTGCAATGGCGGCATTGGCTTACACCCTGGCAATTATGCTGAATTCGCCACGGTCAATGAGCAATTTGCGGCGCATAAACCTCGGCGGCTGAGTTTTGTGGAAGCGGCGGCGGCTCCACTGGTGTTGATTACGGCCTGGGAAGCTTTGTATGATCGGGCTAATCTGGAAGCAGGGCGCACGGTGCTGGTGCAGGCGGGGGCGGGAGGGGTGGGCCATGTGGCTATCCAGTTGGCACGGTTAGCCGGGGCTAAGGTTTGTACCACGGTGAGTTCCCCCGAAAAGGCGAAGGTGGCCACAGACTTGGGTGCCGATCACTGTATTTTTTACCAGCAGGAAAATGTGGTAGATGCGGTGATGCGCTGGACTGAAGGCCGAGGGGTGAACCTGGGCTTTGATACGGTGGGAGGAGCGGTTTTGTCCCAAACGTTTGCAGCTACGGCGATCTATGGGGATGTGGTGACGTTGCTGGCTCCGGCGACAGATACGGATTGGAAGATTGCACGCGATCGCAACCTCCGTTTCAGTTTTGAGTTAATGCTAACGCCCATGCTCCAACACCTGCCCGATGCCCAACGGGACCAAGCCAATATCCTGCGCCAGTGCGCTCGATTGATTGACCAAGGAGAACTCCAGATTATTCTCAGCAAAACCTTCCCGCTGGATGCGGTCGTGGAAGCCCATCGTTGCTTGGAAGCGGGGGGCATGATTGGTAAAATAGCCCTTCACATTGCTGATTAGGGTGGATGCTAATTTTAGGGCAGACGCTAGTTAGGGCTGTTGTTAATTTAGAGGACAAATTATGGCTAAGTTGCCACAGGTTTTGTGCTTTGGCGAAATCTTATTCGATATTATCTCCAATGAACCGGGAGTTCCCTATGATCAGGTGAAATCGTGGACTCCATATCCGGGGGGAGCGCCAGCCAATGTTGCCTGTGCGCTAGCCAAGCTGGGGACCACTGCTGGGTTTATCGGCTGTGTGGGGCAGGATGATCCGGGAGATCAACTGATGGCGTTGCTGGAGCAGATTGGGGTCAATACGACTGGGGTGCAGCGCCATGCCACTGCGCCCACCCGCGAGATTGATGTGATTCTAACCGCAGAGGGCGATCGCCAATTTGTCGGATTTCGTCGCTACGAGAGTGCCGCCTTTGCCGACACCCAATTGGATGGGGCAATGCTCCCAGAAAGCTTATTTGCAGCGGCGGATTATTTCGTCTTTGGTACCCTGGAAATGCCCTATCCTGCCACCAGTGCCGCATTGGAACGCGCCCTGGATTTGGCCCAGCAACATCAAGTCAAGTTAGTGCTGGATGTTAATTGGCGACCCGTATTCTGGCCTGAACCCGACCAAGCGATCGCCAAAATTCGTCAGTTGGTGCAACGGGCTGATTTTCTCAAAGTGTCTGAAGAAGAAGCGGATCTATTATTTGCAACCCGTGATCCAGGGGCGATCGCCCAACAACTGCCCCACGTTGATGGGGTTTTAGTGACCGCTGGCGAACAAGGCTGTGGCTATTGCATCCGCAATTACCAAGGGCATTTACCTGCCTTTCCAGTAACGGTAGAGGAAACCACCGGAGCAGGGGATAGTTTCCTGGCTGGCTTTATTCACAGGCTGAACCAGGTGGGGGTTGCCAGCTTGGATGATTCCCAACAGGTGTATGCCATTGTCACCTATGCTTGCGCGGTGGGGGCACTGACGACCACCAAGGCGGGGGCGATCGCGGCTCAACCCACAGCGGCGGACGTAAACACATTTTTGCATTCCCACAGACTTTGAATAGCCACAGACTTTGAATTCTCACAGCCGTGCGGAATGAATAGGGCATAGTCAGTAGAGAGAACAGGGTGCGAAACAACCCGGTGTCGCTCCTGTGAGTTAGTCCATCCTGCCCTATGCTGCCATTCATTTCCAACATTATCCTATTGTTTAGCAC
>JAYKIC010000073.1:0-6989 GCA_035284985.1 Leptolyngbyaceae cyanobacterium | reverse complement strand
ATTTCCGTTTAAGATGCCTCATCTGTTGGCAGCTTGATATTAGTTGAGCATACTACATCCTGAAGAACCGAAAATCATACTAATTTACCAATCTAAGCCTACACGCATACGTAATGGGTGGTGAGATATCCCATTAGCCACTCTTCCAATGTTTATAATACCCACACTCTATTCAAACCACCACTCCTTAAAAAACTTAACCTTAAATTCGCATCATTAAACTCAATCTTGATTTTCTCTGTGCTATAAAAGATGCGTTGACGCAGGAACTTGGCATTGTCAAGACTTACTGACTAAAAACTTTATTAAATTGTAAAGATGTTGCGATTAATGTCCACCAGCTAGGGATAATTAAAACCACTAGCCGCAATAACTTCAGAATTATGGCTTGACTTAGGTAAAAGTCTGCTCTAAATTCAACTAGCTATTCAGCAGTTCTTTTCTTTAACATCTTATTTTTTATATCGATGACTTGTTTAGTTTGACTATTTAGTTTGAATAAATTTACTTGTGGGATTTGTGATTAAGAGTTGCAGTGGTCTGGTGCTTTCACCGTTGGCATCCTAAACCTTGCAAAACTAGTTCTAACCTTACAAAACTAGTCCTAGCTTCTACTTCAGGAGTAATTTCTGTCTTGTAGAATATTTTTTCACGTAGAATGTATTAGCTAAATTTTTCATAGAATTAGACATTGCTCAATAAGCGCAATCATCAGGGGGCGTGATGGCAAAGAAGAATACGTATCGAGATTACTTAAATCAAACCCTGGGTGGTCTAATTGATAAATTAGATATTTCTGATTTACGTAAGGAATTTCTGAAAAATCGTTGGTTAGACCAGCTCATTTGGCTAGAAGGCAAGGCATCCAAAGAGCAAACCAAACATTATCAGCTACGGATGATCACCATTGTTGGTGGCGTACTCGTTCCAGCCCTAGTGGGCCTCAATGGGTTTCAAGGCGGAGATCAAACCAATCGCACTCAAACAATTCTAGGCTATCTGGCCTTTGGCATTAGTCAAACCGTAGCCATTTCAGCGGCTGTTGAAGAGTTTTTCGGCCACGGCGAAAAGTATCTGAACTATCGCAATACGGCGGAAAATATGAAGATTGAGGGGTGGCAATACTTCCAGTTAGCTGGTCCCTATGAATCGTTTAAAACCCATAGTAGTGCTTACAAATCCTTTGCCGCGAGGGTTGAACAATATATCCAGAAGGATGTGCAAGGATTCCTCGCCCAAACCGCAGAACGGATGGAGGAAAGTAGCAAATCCGATGAGGAAGTGGCCCAGACTAGCCAGTTGGCCACGGACAATCTCAATGAGCAGCTCAAAGTGAGGGCAGAACGGCTCAGGGAGATGGAAGAGCAGCAGCGGTTACTTGAGGAAAAGGCCGCTCAAAATTCAGCAAAAGGGCCAGACAATACAGATCCATCGGGTGATTCGTCGAACGATCTCGTGACAGCTAACGGTGTGCCGCTGCCACCATTAGGGGCATTGGCCTTAGCGTGGACGGCCGATCTGGATGATTTACACGCCAAAATGGAAGCAAGTTCCCCTAATGCTGCTCTGAACGGGAGCGGGAACAGTCAATCTGAGTCCTCCACTGCTGGCAACGGGTCAGGGGGCACCGCTACGGTGACAGTTCCCCAGTTAGTCACGGCCACTGAGGTAGCCGAAATTTTACAATGTCCTAAGTCCGACTGTGACACCTACCTCCCTGGTATTCTCAAAGCATTACATGAATATGCCATTTTGGATAAACAAGTTCTCATCGGCATTCTAGCGACTGTAAGGGTTGAAACTGGAGGCTTTAAGCCTGTCCATGAATGGGGTGGTGAAAAATATTGGAAACAATATGAAGGTCGTAAGGATCTGGGCAATGTCAATCCTGGCGACGGAGTGAAATACCACGGACGAGGATATATCCAATTAACGGGGCGAGCGAATTATCGTACCTATGGCAAAAAACTCAATGCGGATCTGGAGAATGAGCCAGATTTGGTCATGAGTCCAGATATCTCTGCCAAAGTGTTGGCCTGTTATTTCAAAGAGCGGGGGGTAGCAACAGCTGCCCGCGCTGGCGACTGGCGACGAGTTCGTAAACTGGTCAATGGCGGCTACCATGGCTGGGATGTTTTTTCACAGTATGTTGAACGTGCTAAAGCAAGGATTGTTTAATTATGGAAACGAATCAAAACTTATTGACTACTCAGATTGAAGCATTACGGGAAGATTTGGTGGCAGTTCGGGCGTTGCAGGAGCGACAGCAGGAGTCCATTACCTCATTGATTGCATTGTCTCAACAACAAACAGCGGTGATTGAGCAGCAAAACGCGGTGATCAATCGGTTAATAGGAATCGGTAGCAACGGTTCAGTACCGTCCTCTAGTCGGCTAGTCCCCACTACGGAGTTATAGAAATCCTACATTTCTGTTTCCGTTTAGGATAGATCCGATCGCGTCAAATTCCCAAAGTTGATGACAAAGAAAACCGATAGCGTAGAGCACAATGTGTTCTACGCTATCATGCTATAGTTGAGCCAATTGCCTGGGTTTAACTATTTTCAAGCCAAATCATATCGAGGCCAGGTAGTTCTTGTAGAGGTGCAAAGTTTTGCTAGCATTTAACAACTTGAGAGTGCGAGGATCTCAATTCTAAAACTGTTATTACTGATTGAAAGTCGTACCTTGTCCGAAGCTGTATGAAGAAATATCAGGATTACGCATTAGTCTGAAAGAGTTTAGCTAGTATAACCTACACTACCAGCATAGTTCCAATATTCATGTCTCAACTTGATAGCAACGTTTCTGCTCCAATGTCACCTTCTTTGAGCCAAGCCGATGCCGTAGCCGTAAGTGTTATTTCTGCTGATGAAACAGTGGAATTATCTGATGCCTTGGCGCAGGCGATAGGTAGTCAGAGGCGGCCTACCTTGGTGTTGGTGGGAGGAGCGAGTAAGCTTACTGATGAGGATTTACAACGGGTCCAAGCGGTTTTTACCCATGTGCTGGCACCGCTGGCGGAGGAATTTCGGTTGAACGTGGTGGATGGGGGCACGGATGCGGGGGTGATGCGCTTAATGGGGAGTGCTCGGAGGGCGATCGCAGGTACCTTTCCCCTGATTGGTGTAGCTCCCATTGGGTTGGTTAACTTACCCAATCAACCTGCTCCTTGTGAGGATGCTGCCGATTTAGAACCAAACCACACCCACTGTCTATTGGTTCCAGGCAATCAGTGGGGCGATGAAAGTCCCTGGATTGCTGAAGTGGCAACGGTGTTAGCGGCTGACCACGCTTCGGTGGTGGTGTTGATTAATGGTGGTAGCATTACCTGGGTGGATGCCCAGTCTAATGTGGATGCCCACCGTCCGGTGATTGTGCTGGCGGGGAGTGGTCGGGCGGCGGATGTGTTGGCGCAGGCGATCGCGGGCCAAGTGGTTGATGACGAACGTGCTCAACCCTTGGTAGAATCAGGTTTACTCTCCAGTGTGGAATTGTATCAAGCCGACTCAGTGCTGCTCCCAGAACTCAAACGTCTTTTACAATTGGCCTGATCCCAAAATTGATCAATTCAATTGACCCATTTTAGAATTGGCCTCACTCATCTGAAAGCCCATTGCTCTTCCCTTCATTATGGTTAAGCTTCTACAAAAGGTTGCGGCTGGCTTCTGTTTGACCATCGGTTTGCCGATTGTTTTGCTGTGTGTTGCCGATCTCATGTCCGCCACCACTAATGCCCAGGATAAAGAAAATTCGATGGCGGCCTTGATGCTGCTGGGGTTGCCCCCCACTGGCGTAGGAACCTGGTTAATTTTTAATCTGCGCCACCAAAGTCAGCAAAAAAACAAACAGCTTGATTTAGCCCAGGAAAAACTATTTTTATCCCTTTTTTTATCCCTTTTGCAACAACATCGGGGAGCACTTACGATTACGGAGTTTGCGATCGCCGCTGAACTACCGATTAAGGAGGCGAAAGAATACCTTGACCAAAAAGCAATTCAACTCAATGCTGGATTCGAGGTAAGTGAGGAAGGGGGGATCATCTATAAGTTTCCGATGCAGCTTCCCTGAGAGTTAATCACAAATACGTCAGGTTAAAATTGCGCCACCCATCAAGCGCTGATAGCGATAGTCCAGTTCTGCTTTGAGGGGTTCCCATTGGGCGAGGGTGGGATCAGTTTCAATGAGGGACTCAGCCGCATCCCTGGCGAGGGCTAGAACATCTTGATCATTGACCAGGCTAGCAAGGGCAAAGTCGGGCAATCCCGACTGACGCTTGCCTAGCACCTCCCCCGGTCCCCGAAAGCGCATATCCATCTCGGAAATAAAAAAGCCATCCTGGGATTGTTCCAATACCTTCAACCGTTGCAGGGCCACCTCATTTTTAGAATTGTTCATTAATAAACAAAAGGACTGCTCCCCACCCCGTCCGACCCGACCCCGCAACTGATGGAGTTGGGCCAAGCCAAATCGTTCCGCGTGTTCAATTAACATGACGGTGGCATTGGGGACATCTACACCCACTTCAACCACGGTGGTGGATACGAGGATGTGGGTTTGGCGATCGCGAAACTCGGCAATTGCCTGATCTTTCTCCGCTGACCCCATCCGCCCGTGGACCAATCCCACCCGAAAATCCGGAAAAATCGTATCTTGCAACCGCTGATGCTCATCGATGGCGGAGCGCAAATCGAGCTTTTCCGATTCCTCCACCAACGGTAGCACCACGTAAACTTGGCGACCCTGCACCATTTCCCGGCGGATGAGGTCGTAGGCGTGTTGGCGATCGCGTCCACTCAGAATCGTCGTTTTAATCGGCTTGCGTCCCGGTGGCAGTTCATCAATTTGGCTAACATCCAAGTCTCCGTGGAGGGTGAGGGCCAAGGTTCGGGGGATAGGAGTGGCAGTCATAGTGAGCACATGGGGATTGTTGCCTTTCTGCTGCAACCGCGCCCGTTGCGCCACCCCAAAGCGGTGCTGCTCGTCAATCACCACTAAGCCCAATTGCTGAAATTGCACGGGATCTTCAATTAAGGCATGGGTACCCACCAGCAGCGGCAACTCTCCGGTAGCCAATTCCGTATGAATTTGCTTACGTTTTGAGTTTGTCGTCGATCCCGTCAGCAGTTCCACCGGAAGATGCAGCAGATTGAACCACTCCACCAATTTACGGTAATGCTGCTCCGCCAACACCTCCGTGGGAGCCATCAGCGCCGCCTGGAAGCCCGATTGAATCGCCGCCAAAATTGCCACTACCCCCACCACGGTTTTACCCGACCCCACATCCCCTTGTACCAATCGATTCATGGGAATATTGGTTTGCAAGTCGGATAAAATATCGTTGACGACCCGCTGTTGCGCCCCCGTTAACGCAAAGGGCAACACCTCGTAAAATCGGTCAATTAATTCTCCAGTGGGGGCCAAAACTGCATTGGTGTAGTGCTGTCGTTGTTCCTGTCGCCGCTTTAAGAGGCCCAATTGCAGGTAGAAAAATTCGTCAAAAATTAGGCGACGACGGGCCGCTGCCAACGTCTCTTCGCTATCGGGAAAGTGAACTTGGGCGATCGCCTCCGGCAAATCCACCAGTTCATATTGCGATCGCACCGCTTCCGGCAGCGCATCCACCAATTGCGCCACCGCTGGCAACGCCGCCACCACCGTTTTCCGCACCAAATCCGCCGCCACCCCTTCACTCAGGGCATACACGGGCACCATCCGCCCCACTTTAATCGAATCGATGGTCCCGCCTTCATGATCCAACACCTCAATTTGAGGATCATCCAGAGTAATACCGTACTTATTTTGCTTGACCAGCCCCGAAGCCGCCACCACCGCACCGGGCGGATAGCGGCGTTTTTGCTGTTCCTGCCACCCCCGATTACGGTAGCGATCGCCGGGATAAAACCGGGTCAGTTTGATCATCCCCGTTTTATCCTTCAGCTTCAGTTCAAAAATCGTCAGCTTATTGTTTTTCGGCGTACTGAAACAGTTGCACCGCATCACCTTGGCAATAATAGTCACCGTTTCCCCCAGCAGCAAATCCTGAATCGGCACCTGACGGGCATAGTTAATGTGATCACGGGGATAGTAAAACAACAAATCCCGCACCGTGAATAATCCCAACTTGCCCAAACGCTCACTATTTTTGGGACCAACACCAGGAAGATAGGTGACAGGCTGGTCTAGGCGAAGGTGATGAACTTGGTGCCTGTGATCAACGGGAAGCGTTTTAGGCGTTGGAACATTGGAGCGTTGAAGCGTTCCTCCTTCCTCACTCCTCGTTCCTCCTTCCTCACTCCTCATTTCTGCCAAACTGGGGGGAGATTCGAGCGATCGCTTGGCTTGATAGATCAGGCGGCGGGTGTCGGCAACCAAGTGTTGACGTTCCGCAAAGGACAATTGGGAATAGGTGGCAAAATCCGAAGCCCGTTGCTGCCACTGCTGTTGTTGCTCGGCATCCAGGTCAATGGGAGGCTGACCCAAATGAAGACAAAGAAATTCACTAAAGCGATACTGATTGCCCACGAGGTCGTTAAACCCTCGCTCTGCCTCAACCGCCAGTGCTTTTTGCAGTCGCAACCAATCCATCGCCTAGTCCTCGCGCTCATACCAGCTTGATCGCCAAGCCGCCTCAGCCTCAGCGATCGCCCGCGATCGCTGTTTTTTCTCATAGGTTTTACCCATTTTTTTCAACTTTTCAGTGAGCACCCGTAAACGAGAACGGCAAGCCGACAGGTAAGTATCACTGAACTCTAATTCCGATGGCCGCAGGTTCAACGCCTTGATCCGCATTACTTTCGAGTGTTTAGATTTACCTTCTGCCTCCACGACCAAACTCAGCACATTAGGAGTCCCCCCAGAGGGTTCCGCCGACGCTTCAGACCTCAAAGCCGCCTCCAACACGGCCTCTGGTAATCGTCGGGGAATCATCCCCACCTGATGGAATTCCTGGTTAATCTGCTGGGACAAGTCCTGCAAAATCTTTGCCAC
>JAYKIC010000072.1:0-4136 GCA_035284985.1 Leptolyngbyaceae cyanobacterium | reverse complement strand
TTTTTGGTTGACTTCAAACCATTCTGCCAACTGATAACCTAACGATTGTTCCACCACGCCTGAAGACTCCCACCAAAATAAAAGGTCGTGGTAGATGGCCCCCTTTCGGTGCTGTCAACACTTTTCATACATTTTCCATGAATATCAGTATGCGACTAGAAATTATTGCTCCGAGTCAACCTAAAGATATTCCGTTGATATTGGATTGTTGAAATATTAAATAACTTTCCTTCCTATTGCAACGGGAAAATTCTCATAACAGTAAGAATTAATTTTCCCCTAAAAAAATATATTTATGTCCGACCATGAAGCCAATGCTATATACCAAATGACAATACACACTCAGTATGCCATTAGTATTTTGCACATGTATCACTGATTATTGAAGAAATTGTATGGATTACCCAGGATCTGACTGATGAAACTTGAGCTAATTTTTACTGACTTAGTTCCGGATATCAAAAATCTGCTATAACAGCCAATTTTCTATTCTTTCTTATTATTTTCAGACATTGAATCATCAGTGCAGCGAGAGGGGCGATCGCACACATAGCGCCACAATGGATGACTCTTGCCCTGCTCTCGAATGTAGGCCACTTTTTGGGCTAGGCGGCTGACTTCCTTGGGGGGTAGACCAATGAGAATGTTACGGCTTTGCCACACCAACAACCCCACCGTCAGCCCCACACAAGAAGACAACCCAAGGGTAGGCAGCATATTAGAGGCGAGACCATAACGCACAGCGGCCCAGGTCGGATGTTGGCGTACCATGACAAACTCGTGGCGCAAAAACCAGAGACTCGCCATGCCCACCACCATCCAAAAGCCCACTACAAGGCACCAACGTCCGCCAACAAAGATATAGTGTAACCGCTGCATTTCCTGAATCAACTGGGCATCGTACGGCTCAGTCTGGCGAAACAGCAGGGGAAAAGTATGTTTTCGCTTCATAGTAAAGAATACGTGGTGTGGTGTTAGCAACGGCCCGATCGCTTTCACCCCGGTATGTTTAGAACCGAACGCCCACACCACCTTGCAAAGCCGCAGCGGTGTTGTCCCCTTCACGGTAAGCATCAAAGGCAATGATGGCATTGCCGAATACCACTAAACGGCTATTCGGTACCATATAGTCCACACCGGGTTGAAGGACAAACGCCGTTTTGTTACCGATGGGGGAGGAATCATCGCCATCGTCGGCATCTTGGATCGCCAAGCCAGCACCAACATACAAGTCAGTATTCCAGTTTAAGGGAAAGTCGTAGGAAACGGTTGGCACTAGGGCATTAGTGTCAGTAAATACTAGGGCTTGGGCACGGACGGAAAGGGGCAGGCGCAGAAAATGGTAGCGGGCCGCTAGGGCTATGGCTTCATCCTGACCTTCACTAGTGATTTCGTCACCATCGGTTAAGCCCAGGGAAGCGCCTAGGCCAACGTAACTACCATAGGCCGCTTGGGCGATCGCTGGGGAAACGGGGCTAAGACAGATAGCAGCAGACAAGAAACTACAGAGGCTGGCGATCGCCCCCCATCGCATATTTTGATTAGGAACACTACGGTTAACCCTGGAAAATTTCATCATTGCCACTCCTAGGACCACAACAATAAACACTACAAGAAAAACACTACAAAAGAAGAAACCCTACCCGAAAAAGACAGCAGAAATCACAATGGACACCTGCATCCTCACCCCCATTTCTGCCAAAAAACAATAATTGTTACAAAATTTCGCGCTTCTGACGTTATCTCCCACATTCCTTGACAAATCATGCTTAGATTGTCCTGAAACCTGTAGAGGTGAGGTGCAAGGTAATGGTAGCTTGCGGGGTGCTACGCCAAACGGTCATGCTTGGCATTAATGTTATACCACTACGATTTCACCCATCAGGTGAACAGCCCATCAGGTGGACAGCCCATTGGTTTGGTTAGGTATTGCTCTTCAGGTAACTATCGTGAATATGAATGTCTTTGTTCGGTTAGGAGTTCCAGCATTGGCCATCATAGGTCTGGCGATCGCTCCCATAGGAGACCGTGCCGCTGTCAGTCAAGAACGACAGGGGTGCTTTATCGTGGATAGATTTGGTAACTTGATCAAGTTAGACGATATCTGTCCGACCCCCGAACCCTTTGAAAGCGGAGGATTAGGCACTGGCGATATCCAAGTGACCCTACGGTGGAGTACCGCCGACGATTTGGACCTATCGGTTACTGGCCCTAATGGGGTCGAGGTATCATGGGAAAACCCCGGCTTTGGCGGTGCTGGAGGACAGCTCGACCGTGATGACAACGCAAACTGCGAAGCTGTAACCAATACACCCATCGAAAACGTTTTTTGGTCCGTCGGTGCAGCCCCCGATGGTGAATATAGGGTTGAAGTAACCCTGTTTGAGCGCTGCGCTACAGGAGCAGCGCCAGTCAATTTTGAACTGCAAGTCCTCACATTAGGAACCACCGATGTCATTCAAGGAACGGTCAGTGATATCGACGCTCCCTTTACCCATACCTTTTCACTGCCGGGAAATTAGCGGGCAGGCCATTAGTGGGCAGGTCATTTAGTGGGCAAACCGTTAGCGGACACGCTATTAGTGGGCAGACTATTATCCAGCAGACCATTAGCTTCGCGAGCAAGAAGCTGAGAGGAACTCCTAACTAGAATCACTCGTCAACCAATTATTCGTCAATTCTTCCTAATTCTTGCTTTATGATAACGTTACCTAGCTCGCTTCTTCGCTTAATATTCTAAGCAGAGAAAAGTAGATCGATAGAGGTAATCTAGAGACTCTGCCCCCCGAAAATCCCATTATTTCCCCGCTTTAGACTATCCCGCTTTAGACTATCCCGCTTTAGACTGCCCTCCTTTAGATTGATTCATTATGACTCGTTATATTTTCTAGTTTAGTTATGTGTCCTGGCTACCGTTGCATTGTTTATTAGTTGTTGAGGAATTCGTCATGCGTTTTTGGTTGCAAATATTGCTGATTACAGGCATTACGGTGGGTTTGAGTGGTTGTGACACGATTTCGGGCTTTTTACCCGGAGGCGGTGGTGACGATGGCACAACAACCGAGGGCACTCCAGTGCCAGTCAATCCAGAGGCCACGGACCCTAATGCGGCTGACCCCAACGCGGCTGACCCCAACGTTACAGAAGAAGGGGCAACCGATGAAGGACTGGCATTTGAAGAGCCTGTGATTGTAGGTAGCACCTCTGGAGATTTAATCCAATCCACCTCGCCAGAGGAACGTATTCAAGGGGTAGAGCGCGATCGCCCTGATCCCTTCGATATTCTCCCCACCACCCCCACCATCGAAATTCCCGACGATGTTGTCCTAATTCCCGAAAACACCAATGAGGAACCCGATGTAGAAATAATCCCGCCCACGGAAGAAGTGCCGTTACCAGAGTTAGCACCGATTGCACCACCCCCACCACCAGAACCTGTCACCGCAAGGGCAGTAGCAGTAACAGGCGTAGTTCAAATTGGCTCTGTCCCCTATGCCATTGTCAATGCCCCCAACGAACCCCACAGTCGCTACGTTCGCAGCGGCCAGTTATTGTCCAATGGTCAAGTCTTGGTTAAACGGATTGAGCTATTCCCTGGCGTGGCAGACCCAGTGGTTATCCTAGAAGAATTTGGTATCGAAGTCAGCCGAGAAGTGGGAGATGTGCCCGCAACCCCAGATGCAGCCCCAGATGTAGCCCCAGATGCAGCCCCAGATGCGGTCCCAGATGCGGACCAAGTTGAGGTTTAAGGTTGATGGTTGATGGTTGAACAAGCGTGGTCCCGGCTTGCCTAACAAATTGTTGAGCGATCGCAACAAAAGTTTAATTTGCAATGATCCTGATGGACCATCTCGGTAGTAGGCTGGAGAACAATGAGTTCATAATTTATATCGCTTTACAAAGTTTAGACAGTGGGGTTTCAGAGGTTTAGTATCCCCATACGTAGATCTTTGTGGAGCTTGTGTCCAGGATAAATTGTTCATTTAATGCCTTAAGAGGGAAAAAACAATGGTGAGTCGCGGCAGCAAAGTGCGTATTCTGCGTAAAGAGTCTTACTGGTATAAAGAAGTTGGCACTGTTGCCAGTGTTGATCAGAGTGGTATCAAGTATCCCGTGATTGTCCGTTTCGATACCGT
>JAYKIC010000071.1:0-8613 GCA_035284985.1 Leptolyngbyaceae cyanobacterium | reverse complement strand
GGGGGGGACGCAAAACTTTCTCAGAGGTTATCCAAGCCCAAGATGACTTAGTCGATGCTCAAGATCGTGAACTACAAGCCCAAATTGATTACCAAAATGCCCTGATTAACCTTGACCAGCAACTTGGCCACACCCTCGAAACCTGGAATATCCAAATTCAGCCTAACGCTACCGTCAACCTTGACCATTCCTAAATAGAGAAAACCCCAAGGCTCTGACAGAACCTTGGGGACACCTATCTCAGCTATCTCAGCTTAGACAAGAAATGCTAAGCAACCTTAACAATCAGTAACCTGAACAAACCATTAGGAGATTTTGGCCTAAAACTCCATCTCAGCCGCTTGAACTTTCTCAATTTGCTTCTTCTTCAGAACTAAGAAGATTTGAGACAACATAATGGCAGAAATAAAGACTACCAAACCTTTAATGCGATTAGGACTTTGTAAAACAATCTCAGCATCAACTTGGCCAAAACCACCGACGTTGGGGTCATTGGTAATGGGGGTACCTGCCGTAACGGTATCACCCTCAGAAACAATTATCTTAGGACCAGCCACGATGAAGTCAGTCACCACGTCCCCATCTTCAGTTTTGATGGATATGAGGTAATTACCGTCCTCATCTTCCTCAATTGCTTCTACCGTGCCTGTTTTCGAGGCGGTTACTACGGCGTTGTTACTAGGATCGCCAGTGGGATAGACCTGACCACGCCCACGATTACCACCCACATGAATTTGATACTTACCAAAGTAAGCGTCCCCTTTAGCGGGATCAGGAGAAAGAACGGGGACCACTAGCTCACCGTACTCGTCTCCAGGCAACGGACCCGCAATCAAAATATTGGGCTGTTCTTCACTGTAGGTTTCAAAGAAATAAGTCGGTGTTACTTCTTCTTCCATGTCTTCGGAGATGCGATCGTCAGGGGCTAGGGTGAACCCTTCGGGTAAGATGATAACGGCACCCACATTCAATGGCCCTAGGGTTCCATCCCCCTGAACTTGCTCGATAGAGTGATCATAGGGGATATTGACCACCGCCTTAAAAACGGTGTCGGGTAAGACTGACTGGGGAACTTCTACCTCAGTTGGTTTTGCACCTAGGTGGCAGTTGGCACAAACAATTCGTCCAGTCGCTTCACGAGGACTTGCATAATTCTCCTGTGCCCAAAACGGATAGGCATTAGCAGCTTGGGGGGCCACGACATCATTCGCTAAGAAGAGAGAGGTCGTGGCAATTAAAGCTAGACAGGATGTGAAAATAATCTGACGAACTCTCACAAGTAGAGTTGACCAAACTTCAACGTTCATGGATAAAAAAAATAAATTTCTAAAGAGGCGACAGCAAACAGATGAATAGGTTGGGCCTAATATGCACACTTTTGTGTGGATAAAATACCTAAGCCCACCAGGGTGCTTCTCCAGTACGGAAATCAGTTTCAGTCCAAGGAGTCAAGGAGATCTTATCATCCTCAGTGACATCAGCATGGGCTAAAGCCAGAGATAGGGGGGCTGGTCCCCGAACTACCTTACCCCGTGCGTCATACTGGGAACCGTGACAAGGACACTTAAACTTGTTTTCTGCGCTGTTCCAAGGTACAACACAGCCCAGGTGAGTACAGACTGCGTTAATCCCGTAGTCTGCAATGTCCGTTGCACTCTCTACAACGATGTAAGTTGGATCACCTTTGAGACCTTGGGCTAACACCCGTTCTCCAACTGAGTGTTGAGCAAGAAAGTCGCTCACGACGATATCTTCGCCAAGGGCATCTTTTGCTACTAAACCACCACTTGTACCACCGCTCGATGCGGGTAAAAAGTATTTGACTACGGGATAAAGGGCACCCAATGCTGTGCCCGTAATGGTCCCGAAGGTCAGTAGATTCATGAATTGACGACGCCCTAAGTCAGGTACGTCGGGGGTTCCAGAAGCTTGAGTCATAGTTTAAACAGACGATCCTCTCTACAGATAAGCATCTCCAGGCATTGCGGGTTGCTCAGGCCCAAGCGCTGCTCAGTCGTAAGTATACAGGCAACCAGGGTCTAGGCAGGAATCACCTAACGCAGAAATGAGATGCCAATAGCAACGACTTTGAATGCAACGCCGGAACGTAAAAGCTAAGCTAACTGAGCATCGTCAACTAAGCACATTGGCATAACTAATTTCAACGGCTGGAGCAGGGCAGCTACAGAGAGCGTACCTGTTCCCCTATTAAGCTTGCCTGTCTATATGTTGATTTTATTGCAGCCTGTTAACAGTTTTTCTAGAAGTATTATTACATTGATGAGAATCAGGATGACCAAAGTTTTTGAGAAACTTGCTAATGTTACGAAGTGTAACGAATGTTGCTGGGTGATGGACTTAGTAGGGTGGGGATAGATAAATGACGGGTACGGAATTACAGCAGTTGTTAGTAGATAAGTGGGGCGTTTCCTTTGATGTGCAGTTGAAGCGATCCCATGGCAAGTTTTGGGTGCAGATTATGTGGCGTTATTTGGAGCAGCAGTCGTTTCCGATGACCGCGCAGGAGTATTTGGAGCATCTGAATGCAGTTGGGGGCTATATCAGTGCGTGGGAAGGGGATCAGCAGGTGCGGGAGTTTATTGAGCAGACGGGCGATCGCCCCAGAGTTGGGGTGGCTGTTAGTATTCCCATTGTGCCGAGTGACCGGGCCTCGGAGTGGTTGTTGGATGGGTAGTGGGTAGGTGGGTGGTGGGTGGTGGGTGGTGGGTGGTGGGTGGTGGGTATATTGCGATTTTAGACTGATCCCTTAAGACTTCCCATAGTCATTCGGGGTTGGGGCAACTTTCCAGTTAAGATTACATCTCGGTAAAATTCGACGTTGGATCTCCATTCGTATTGCCTATTATGTCTAAGGTTCTTGTCTCTGACCCCATTGCCCAAGAAGGAATTGATATCCTTTCCCAAGTTGCCCACGTTGATGTTCAAACCAAACTGTCTGAAGAAGAGTTGGTGAAGTTGGTTCCGGAGTATGATGCGTTGATGATTCGCTCTGGGACTCAAGTCACCAAGGCCGTCCTTGAAGCGGGGAAATCCCTCAAAATTATTGGTCGTGCTGGTGTTGGTGTGGATAATGTGGATGTGCAGACTGCTACCCGCCAGGGGGTGTTGGTGGTGAATTCCCCTGAGGGAAATACGGTGGCGGCTGCGGAACATGCGATCGCCATGATGCTTGCCATCTCCCGCCACATTCCGGATGCCAATCAGTCAGTCAAGGCCGGACAGTGGGATCGGAAAAAGTTTACGGGGGTTGAGGTTTATAAGAAAACCCTAGGCATCATGGGACTGGGTAAAATTGGTGCCCATGTTGCCACCATTGCCCGATCCATGGGCATGAGACTATTAGCCTATGATCCGTTTTTGTCGAGCGAACGGGCGGAACAGCTAGGCTGTCAACTGGTTGAAATGGATATCCTCTTGCGGGAGGCTGATTATATTAGTCTGCACCTTCCCAAAACAGCAGAAACATTGCATATGATTGGGGCGGCAGCGTTTGACAAAATGAAACCCACGGCCCGTTTAATCAATTGTGCCAGAGGGGGCATCATTGATGAGGCGGCGCTAGCAGAGGCGCTCAAGGCTGGTAAAATCGCTGGGGCCGCTTTGGATGTTTATGAATCTGAACCCTTGGGTGAATCCCCATTAACGGATTTGGGTAAGGAGATTGTGTTGACTCCCCACTTGGGTGCCTCCACCGCCGAAGCCCAGGTAAATGTTGCCATTGATGTGGCTGAACAAATTCGGGATGTGTTGTTGGGCTTGCCTGCTCGCTCGGCCGTTAATATTCCAGGGTTGCGGCCTGATGTATTAGAACGTTTGCGCCCCTATTTGCAATTGGCGGAAACCTTGGGGAATTTGGTCAGTCAGCTAGCTGGAGGCCGAATTCAGTCCCTTGATGTTAAATTGCAAGGGGATTTGGCGAGTAATGAAAGTCAGCCTATAGTCATTGCAGCGTTGAAGGGTTTGCTCTTTGATGCCCTCCAGGAGCGCGTTAACTACGTTAACGCCACCATTGAAGCGAAAGAACGGGGGATTCATTTGACGGAAACCCGTGATGCGAGTATCAAAGACTATTCAGGATCACTGCATTTGACGGCGACGGGATCTCTAGGTAGCCACTCGGTCACTGGGGCAATTTTGGGTGATAACGAAATTCGAGTCACCAATATTGACGGATTTCCGATTAATGTTCCCCCTAACCGCTATATGCTTTTCACGCTGCACCGGGATATGCCTGGAATCATCGGCAAAATTGGTTCATTGTTGGGCAGTTTTAATGTCAATATTGCCAGTATGCAGGTGGGGCGCAAAATTGTCCGGGGGGATGCGGTCATGGTGATTAATATGGATGATCCCTTACCGGATGGAATTTTGGAAGAGATTACTAAAGCTCCTGGGATTAGTGATGCCTATGTTGTGACCTTGCCCCAGTAGGGTGCAGAGCCTTTTGCTCGGACTCGTTCAAGGCTGGAGTGTTTCTCTTCAAGAGCGCTCCAGTTTTTAATATGTGAGATAAATAGATGAGGGGACTAGGGTTTTGGCACTTCTCTGCCACGATAAAATATAACTGATATGTTACTGGGCACCAGTTGGTGAAAACATTGGCAAACAACAGTTGGTGGGAAATTCAGGTTTTATGCGAACCTGTCGTGGAAGAGTTAGTCTTTTGGCGATTGGAGTGGTTTGGCTGTCAAGGGTCTGCGAGCGAACGGCGGGGGCGGGCGTGTCTGGTCAAGGCATATCTGCCCCAAGAAAAGGCGCAGTCTTTGGATTTGGCGGCGTTGTCGTTGTTGATGAAACAAGATGCCCTCTGTGCTCAACTGTCGGTCCCTGAGATGAAGTGGGGGTTGATTGATGAGGAAGACTGGGCAAGTAGTTGGAAACAACATTGGCAACCGGAGGCGGTGGGCGATCGCTTCCTGATTCACCCTGCCTGGATGCCTTTGCCGGAGGAGAGCGATCGCCTTATTCTTAAACTCGATCCGGGTACCGCGTTTGGTACAGGTGGTCATGCCACCACCCAACTGTGTTTGGAATCCCTGGAAATGCGCCTGTCTTTGCCGGAGGAAGCCCAAGACTTGGTGTTAGCCGACATTGGCTGTGGGTCGGGGATTTTGTCCATTGCCGCCATTTTGCTAGGAGCCAAGCAAGTCCATGCCGTAGATGTCGATCCCTTAGCGATCAAGGCCACCGCCGAAAACCGTGACCTGAATCACCTTGATCCCAAAACGATTACGGTGAACGAAGGGAGTATCGATTACCTAATGACCCACCTGACCCAACCTGTGGATGGCATTGTCTGCAATATTCTGGCCGAAACGATTATTGATTTAGTCCCTAAGATGGGCGAGATTTCCCAACCCAACACCTGGGCCATTCTCAGTGGCATTTTGACCACCCAGGCTAAACTGGTGGCGGATACCGTGGAGCAACATGGCTGGATTGTGGCAACCCTGTGGAAACAGAAGGAATGGTGTTGTCTCAATATTCGCCGCAGTTAAATCAGGCTGATGTCTTTGCAATCAACGTCTAAAAAAACGTCTAGTTATGTTTATGATTATCCCCGTCCCGGTCTGACAGTGGACTGTGTAGTGTTTGGCCTAGATGAACAACACTGCCTTAATGTCATGCTGATCCAACGCAAGTTAGCGCCATTTGCAGGGGGATGGGCGCTACCAGGGGGCTTTGTGCGCTTGGATGAGTCGTTGGAAGCGGCGGCTCGGCGAGAATTGCGGGAAGAGACGGGGCTAGAGCAGGTATTTTTGGAGCAGTTGTATACGTTTGGGCAGGTTGACCGTGACCCACGCGATCGCATCATCACCGTTGCCTACTACGCCCTCGTCAATTTGCGTGACTATACCGTCCAGGCCGCCACTGACGCTAGTCAAGCCGCCTGGTTTGGGATTGATGCAACCCCGACCCTCGCCTTTGATCACCAGCATATTTTGGAGACCGCGTTGATGCGGTTGCGGGGTAAAGTGCGATATGAACCGATTGGTTTTGAACTGTTGCCGGAAAAATTTACGTTTTTCCAGCTGCAAAAACTCTACGAAACGGTGTTAGGGGTTGAATTAGATAAGCGCAATTTCCGTAAGAAGTTTCTCAAAATGGATTTGTTGCAGGAGTTGGATGAGTGGCAGACCAATACCCCCCATCGGGCTGCAAAGCTGTATCGATTTGATGAGGAAAAGTATGAAGCCTTAAAGTGTCAAGGTTTTAATTTCGAGGTTTAGACCCTGTCTGCAATCGATAAAGCTCTGCGGTGAAATATGGGCTAATTCCTGCTACCTAACCCTAACCTCGCTTACTCAGGCTGAACTCCGCCTTCGGGAAACACCCACTTAGGCGGAGCCTCAAGCTTCTTGCGTCGGGCAATTTCAGCGATTTCATGCATCTCTTCCAAAGACGTTTTTTTCATGAATTCCGATGCAGCCGCCCTGTATTCTTTGTTGGGACATTGCTCACCCAATACGCAGCCATTCACACAGGCTGTCTTACAGTCAATGGTGTTGGCTTGTTGAATCATGTCTATCCCCCGTCTTAATAGGTGTACAGTACTTGCGTTTCCCCGGTGGCTACCCGATTTTGGGTCAACTCCCTGATCAGTATAATCGGCTTGGTCCGCCTATGCAGGGCAAAAATCAGGGTGGTTAACGGCAGGAGTGGCTAATTTTGAAAGGTTTTCAAGGCTGGGAAACTGCTAACGCTGGGATATGCAACGCTGAAATCTTGAATACAGCCGGGGTCACTTTCAGAATTTAGCCGAGGAAAGGGCGATCGCCCCCAGACTCTCCAGACTTTCACACGTTCAGCCCACAGCCATGATATGCTGGTAGGGTTGTCGAAAAAAAACGCACACCCAGTTTTTCGGGTGTTTCCCCAGGCTGTAATGACTTTGAGAGAATAGCTTTGAGATAAAGTTATGGCCAAAGTTATGGTGCGGGGAAATGCACCTGGGTGGAGGCATAACCCGGAAAGGAGAGAAAAATATGCCAGTTGTTTCATTGGCTCAATTGCTTGAGTCTGGTGTTCACTTTGGGCACCAAACCCGTCGCTGGAACCCCAAGATGGATAAATACATCTACACTGCGCGAAATGGGGTCCATATTATTGACTTAGTGCAGACTGCTCAACTGATTGAAGAAGCCTATGCCTTCATGCGAGATGCATCGGAGCAGGGCAAACGAGTATTATTTGTGGGCACCAAGCGGCAAGCGGCTGGCATCGTTGCCCAAGAAGCTCTGCGCTGTGGATCTTACTATGTTAACCAGCGTTGGTTGGGCGGAATGTTGACCAACTGGACCACGATTAAGTCCCGTGTGGATCGGCTGAAGGAACTAGAACGTCGGGAAGAAACGGGGGCATTAGATATGTTGCCCAAGAAAGAAGCATCCATGCTCCGACGGGAATTGGAAAAACTCCAAAAGTATCTGGGTGGCATCAAGATGATGCGTCAGGTGCCTGACATTATCGTCATTGTTGATCAGAAGCGCGAGTACAATGCAGTCCAGGAATGCCGTAAACTGGGCCTCCCCATTATTTCCCTGCTGGATACTAACTGTGATCCAGATGTGGTAGATATTCCGATTCCGGCTAACGATGATGCCATCCGTTCCATTAAGCTTATTGTAGGTAAGCTGGCTGATGCCATCTATGAAGGTCGCCATGGTCAACTAGATACAGACGATGCTGATATCTATGAAGGCTATGATGGTGCGGAAGACGATTATGATGATTATGATGAAGCCGATGAGTCTGATGACGAAGATGGCTCAGATGACGATGGTGAAGAGTAATCCCTAAAAACGGATATCGAACGATTAGAGAGTATTCTCCCTTATTTGTATTCTGGGTGAAGTCATGACATAGTAAGTGACGATAATGTGGTCGTCAATTAACGTTATCGACTTCACCCGCCCCTGTCTATTGGTTTGATAGGTATTGGTATATTAAGTCCAGGTTATCTATCGGCATAACAGGTATCGCGTGGCTGAAATGATTTGCTAGTAATTGCTAACTGTAGGATTTGGAGTAGGATTAAGGCACAATGGCAAAGATAGCGGCAAAAGATGTCATGGCACTGCGTGAGAAAACAGGCGCAGGCATGATGGATTGTAAGAAAGCCCTGAAGGAAACGGATGGTAACGTTGAAAAAGCGATGGAGTGGCTACGGCAGAAAGGCATTGCGTCTGCTGACAAAAAAGCCAGTAAGGTTGCTGCTGAAGGGTTGATTGGGCAGTATATCCACACTGGAGGTCGTGTGGGGGTGCTGGTAGAAATCAATTGCCAAACTGATTTTGTAGCGCGGAATGAGGCGTTTCAAGAGTTGGTTAAGAATGTGGCGATGCAAATTGCGGCTTGTCCCAACGTTGAGTTTGTCTCCACTGATGAGATTCCGCCTGAGGTGGTTGATCACGAGAAAGAGATTGAGATGGGGCGTGATGATTTAGCCGACAAACCAGAGAAGATCCGTGAGAAAATTGTAGAAGGTCGGATTGGTAAGCGGTTGGGTGAGCTAGCGCTGATGAACCAGCCTTACATTAAGGACCAAAGCATCACCGTTGAGGAATTGGTGAAGCAAACCTCTGGGGAGTT
>JAYKIC010000070.1:0-12084 GCA_035284985.1 Leptolyngbyaceae cyanobacterium | reverse complement strand
GAGGCAGCAAAGAAGGGGTATTGGTGGGCGTAGTTGGTGGTGCCATCCAACGGATCGATGGCCCAAAGATAGCTGGTTTCTAAATCTCCATGCTGCCCTGATTCTTCCGCCAGAATGGCATGATCGGGCAGATGGCGCTCTAGGACTTGTAAGATGGCTGCTTCTGCGGCTTTATCGGCTACGGTGACAAGATCTCCGGGACGACCTTTTTCTTCAACGTTGGTTAATTTGCCACAGTAGTCTTTAAGAATCACTCCAGCCGCAAGGGCGGCTTCGGTGGCAATATCGAGAAAGATCTGGAGGTCTTTTGGGGATGGTGCTGACATGATTGGAGTGAATAGGGAGGAAGTGGGGAGTGGGCTAGAGATTTTAGGGATAGGGCCTTAGGATTGATGGGCATCCCGGAATTCGTTGGGAGTTTGGCGCATGGGCTGTTCTGGGTTCCAAATGCCGAGTCCTAGCAACCGTGCCCGGTGTTGGGATTCTTTGAAAAGGGCATCGTATTTGAGGTTGGGCGATCGCGCCACCTCCAGCACATACCCTGCTGCTAAGAGTTCTTGGTTGATCAGGCGATCGCCCAACCACACATAGGCCAACTTGCGCCCGAAATCATTGTCTGGGTCTTGGTCCCATTCCAATTGAACCGTTTCACGCAGTAGGAGGTCTTCTAAGTAAGCTTTCACGGCTTGATTCCAGGGTTCTTGACCAGCGGCTGGGGCTTGAATGCCAATGAGTTGAACCTCTTCGTTGTTAGTACTGGTGGCATTGGTGAATTGCACTTCAATGGTTTGGCCGCTGACTACCCGCATGACCGTCACTGTGGGGCCAGTGATGGCATTGGCGGTAAGGCGGTTAAGGGGACTTCCCGGCAAATGGTCTTGGCAACCGAGGGCGATCGCCCCACACCATAACCCGACTAATAATTGAATCCACCATCGTTTACTGTTCATCTCTGATTTCCATGGGGCACAATTGCTCATCGCTCAATCATTACCGGAACACCATTTTAGTCTTCATCCAAGGGCAATCCCCGTCGTACCTTGCCCTTGCCAAAATAGCGCCCAAACTGCAATTCATACACCTCATCTTCGTCTTGGGTTTCCACCCGTAAATCGGAGCGGGCATAGCTCACACACAACAGGGCATATCCTTGGGATTGCAGTTCCGGTGACAGCCCCATGGCTTCTGGCTGTTCTAGATTGCCGGATATCACTCTAACCGCACAGGTGGTGCAAGCACCATTACGACAGGAAAAAGGTAGGTCGATTCCCTGACGTTCCAGACTATGGAGAATGTAATAATCTTCTGAAACGGTGGCTTGATAATCTCTTTGGGTTTGTCGATGGTGAATGGTGATAGTGTGCGATCGCGCCATTCTCTTCCTTTTGTCTATTTTTTTCTGGGTGGGTCTGCTTGGATGGGGCTTAACAATCATCCCCCCTTATCCTAAAACAGGATGGCCCTAAAACAGGATGGATTCTCGTATCATCTCGTATCAGTTTTGGGGGATCAGCCAAAAGAAAAACCCAGCCCTAAGGCTGGGTCATGATAGTCAAGTTAAGCTCTGGAAACAGAGAGAGGAGAAAATCGTAGCGCTACGCCGATCTATGCATCAGGTAGCAAGGCACTAGTGTAAGCATCCACTTGGAATCCAGGAGTCCGCTCACGGTAATTGGTTTCACGACCTGTAACGGCTTTGGCTAATGGCTCGAAGGACTGGGAGCGCCAGTTACGACCATGGATTGGCTTCGTTTGCTCACCCCGGAAGTATGCCTGGGTACCAATCAATGCGGCGGCAACCCAACCGATGGCGAACAAGGCAATAAGAATAGTAGTCATTGTGTCAAATCTCCTAGTAAAGCGTGCAATTAAAGGCATTTGCGAATGTCATTCGTTTACACATTCGCGATCGCAACGGGGAAAATAATTAAGCGAGAAACCCCAAGGCTTTTCCGTTATCACGAGCAAGGCGAATCAAATTTTGGCGAGTCGTCCGCTCAATGCCAACACTGTTACAGAAACGGGTAATCGCTTGAGAATGCAACCGAATGGCTTGACCACGAATTTGATTGAACTTGCGAGCACCGATGTAATTTCGTAACCCAACAACTAGGGATGCAAACATAATGTGTCCTCCTGAATGTGTGCGCTTGAATACTTGCTCCGAAAGGTGCATTGCATCAGGGGCAGACTGGCTTTCACTGCTGCATAAGCCTCAGCCATCTCCGCCTTATGTAAACAAATATAACAATCTTTGTAACAAAATGTCAAGCAGAATTGTAATTTTGTTTGTTTTGTGTTGACGTGCTGTGGGTTGGGATTAACCATCGGTCTACAGGCCCTATCGGTGCAACAAAAAGCGCGTCCCCTTTTGGTAACGAAAAGAGGACGCGGGAGATAGCTATAGATAGTAGTTATGGTCAGAATCCTGGGCTGCTACCCTGCTGACCTTATAAAGAACGGCATAAAGAACGGCGGCAGGAATAATAGGGAGGAGCGGGACGCAAAAGCTAGGTCAAGGTCAAGCAAAACCACGGATGTCCAGATCATAGGCTAGACCTAGCAACCAGACAGGCTAACGGGCCGCGACCATATCTCGAATTAAAGGCAGTCGAGACCGGATATAGCGGCTGTAAAGATCCACCTCCTGGCTATTGAGTAATCGTCCTGACTCCATCTCACTGATGATCCAAGAGACTAGGCTATTGTCATCTAGACTGAGTAGGGTATGGGGTTGGCTTTTTTCAATCAGTGTCCAAACTTGGCGAATCATGCGCGGAGACATAATACCTCTTATTTATGGGGTAACGTCCAGGGAAAAACAGTGACGGCAACGCCGCCTTTGTTCGACTATAGCGGATTGATCCTCGCCTATGGGGTCAAAATAATAACATGAAACAGGACTGATACATGGATTCATAACCGAGTTACAGTCGGTGAAGTTTTCTCAGACATTTATTTCAGCGTCTCCCGGTGTATTGGAGTTGGGGATCGTTGGTCTGACTTGGTGGAAGCGATCGTAGTCAATGGCAAAACGCCCATCGGGCAAATGAGTAAACAAGTCCACAAAGATCATATTTCGCAAGATATCGTTTGGGCCGTAGGAGTGACGGGCATGGACCGTTTGGGACAGGGTTTCATCCAGACCCGTTAGGGTGATGACTAACTCGGTATCGGCGTAGCATAAATCTTGATTTGTTTTGCCATAGAGAGGGCTATCTGGGGTAATGGGGTGCATGACTGTCCACGTCAAGGCAAAAACGGGGGTTTGGGAGCGCACCAACGGCAGGTCATAAAATCGCCGCATGGCATGGCCTTCATGGGAGATTTCGTTCCATACTAGGGTCATGCTCAGTTGCGCTTCAATAATGCGATTGCGCCGTTGGTTGGCGGCTCGAAACATCAAGGTTGGCACCTGGTCATAGGGGGAGATAACGGCTACATTGCTGAACATTACCCGTGTGGTGGGACGGGAAAAGCGGGCAAAGGTCAATCCTGTCACCATGGCAATCCCCATCAATCCTACTAAGGATTCGATTGTTACCAATAAATTGGCGTAAAGGGTTTGGGGATACATGGCTCCGTAGCCAATGGAGGCCATGGTTTGAACGCTGAAGAAGAAGGCATCGGCAAAGGAACCGGGTTGGGCATTGGCGATCGCATTTTCCCCTAGCAAATAACCCACCGCAAATAGGGTATTAGCAGCTAGATAAATGACGCTCATGCAGAGAAAAAACAGGGACCAGGGCATGGTCAGCATAGTGTGATAGCGATCGCGCCACAGATCCTTGGAATGACCTATCCTCACAATATCAATCCGGCCATCAGGATTAAGTAACCGCTCATGGGGCAACACTTTTTGGGCATTAGCCCACTGAAATGAGGTACATTTCAGTGACCCTTGCATGGGTAAAACCGGAGGCAGGGCACCGGAGGAATAGGGTCGGTGGGCTTTGGTTTTAGCCTTGACCGATCCCGCATCGTTTCTTGGGCCTGAACGATATAATCCTTGAGTTGATCTATCAGATGGCTGATCCACCTTGGGGTTAAGGACTGATTTGGGTCCACTGTTTTCTAGTGTGCGCTTGGCGCTTGGGGCAGAGGAGTCCCCAAGGGGAGTCAGCCCCTGGGCAGCGGCGGATGTGCGGGAACCTGGCCGCTCCTGGGCCGACAATGATTGGGACTGAGATGATTCCAGAGGATTGTTTGTCATGGACCAGCACAAGAGTTAGGACACGAAAGTTAGATAGCTTAGCTTAATAAAATTTTAAACTATTTCATGTTCTGTCGTGTTCCTTAGGGTTAGAGGTATTGTTGGCTATAGAAAATTGGAGAATTTTACTAAAGGTAGGATCTTTAAAGCAATGATCCCTAAAACAAAAGCAATGATCCCTAAAACAGTGTTCAGTATTGGTTTTTTGATACTGAATAATTAATTAACTCAAGGATTTAACTCAAGGATTTAACTCTAGGATTTAACTCTAGGATTGTTCGTCTTGGGCGATCGCATTAAATTGTTCTGCCGCATATTGTAAGTAAGAAGCCACCTTGGCATGGGCCTCTAATTCTAAGAAATAAATCGCGTGTTGAATCGCGGCTTGAGCCAACATTAAATGGCGCATTTGAGTGGATAACATGTCAAAAATCTCCAATTTAGTTATCCGAGTATGACATTTTACACTTCTTAAATCAGTGATAGTACTAGGTAAAACGGGTGAAGTTAACCACGGGATCACGTGAGCAAAGGGCTTATAGAGGGTGATGTCCACGCTTCTGAGGCATGATGGATGGGGACTAGGGGGGTGATTTGGATCAGGTGAGTTGTTTGACAGCCATGGTTCAATTCTAAATTTGTAATGGGCAAACCCAGAGGAGTGTTGAATGGCCACGGATCTGAAGTTAATGGTTGAAATGGTCACGGTGCTAGGAGCAGCTACGGCAGGTGGCTATGTGGCTAGTCAACTCAAACAGCCTGTGCTGTTGGGTTATCTGGTGGGGGGGATGGTGATTGGCCCCACGGGCTTAAAGTTGGTGAGCAGTGAAGGCGATATCAAGGTTCTGGCCGAAATTGGGGTGGCGTTACTGCTGTTTGCCTTGGGGGTGGAATTTTCCCTCAAAGATTTGCTCAAGGTGAAGGCGATCGCCCTTGGGGGCGGCAGTTTGCAAATCCTCCTCACCATTTTGTTAGGAGGCAGCTTAGCTTACATGACTGGATGGGTCAGCACCATTCCCACCGCCATTTTCCTCGGAGCCGTGTTATCCCTATCCTCCACGGCAGTCGTCCTCAAAAGTTTGATTGAGCGCAACGAAGTTCAGACCACCCATGGACGGATTATGTTAGCGGTGCTAGTGGTTCAAGACTTGGGCTTGGGCCTGATGCTAGCGGTCCTTCCGGCCATCACTCAACCTGTTGATGTGATCGGGCAGGCCCTTCTATCTGCCCTGTTGTCCATTGTCTTCTTCTTAAGTGTGGCCATTGTGGCCGGAATTTGGATTATTCCCCGGCTGATTCAGTTGATTGCCCGTCAAGGATCACAGGAATTGTTTCTCCTCGGTATTCTGGCCCTGTGTTTGGGCATTGCCCTGTTCACCTCCAGCATTGGCTTGGGCATTGAAATGGGGGCGTTTGTGGCGGGGTTGATTGTATCCAATGTGGAATATGCTGACCATGCCCTTGACCGGATGTTGCCCATGCGGGATGTATTTGCCACCCTGTTTTTTGCCTCCATTGGTCTGCTGATTGACCCGATCTTTCTCTGGGATAATCTATGGGTTTTGGCCGGGTTGGTGCTGGTGGCGATGGTCGGAAAAGCGGTGATTGTGACGGGGATTATTCGTTGCTTTGGCTTTCCCCTTAAAACGGCTTTATCCGTTGGCTTAGGCATTAATCAAATTGGGGAGTTCTCTTTTGTTTTGGCGGGGGTGGCGGCAACAACCGGATTGTTTTCCGATCGCCTATACAGCTTGGTGGTGGGGACTACTGCGTCCACGTTGCTGATTACGCCCTTTGTGTTGAAGGCGACTCCTTATTTGCTGCGGTGGGCGGAACAGTCGCCCTATTTGCGATCGCTCTTCCACGCAGGCAATCCCACTTTAATGGGGGTTGAGGAGCAAGATTTGAGGGGGCATGTGGTGGTGGCTGGGTATGGGCGAGTGGGGAAAACGGTAGTACGGATGCTAGACTTTCAAGGCCATCCTGTTTTGGTCATTGATAATAATGAAGCCAGACTGCAACCCCTGCGCGATCGCCACATTCCCTACCTCTTCGGCGATGCCTCCAGTACCCTGTTGTTAGAAAAAGCAAATCTTCACCTAGCCAAAGCCATGGCCATTACCCTCCCCGATCCCATGGCCACTCGCCTTACCCTCAACCGTGCCCTACATATTGCCCCGGATCTAGATATTACCGTCCGTGCCCACATCCAAAATGAAATTGATGCCCTTTATCAACTGGGTGCCCAGGAAGTGGTACAACCCGAATTTGAAGCGGCCCTAGAAATGGGGGCGCACATGTTGCTGAAGCTGCATGATTCTACTTATTTGGTGCAGCAGGTGGTCAACCGTTACCGGAGTCGGCGTTACCGGGATATTGCCCCAGAACGAACGGAATACTGGGGAGCCAATAATCTGGAGGTGGTGATTGAGGGTTTTGATCAGCGCTGGTGCGAATTAACGGTAGGGCATCCATTGCTGGGGCTGAGCATTGCCCAATCTAACATCAAGCGGCAAACTGGGGCGACGATTATGGCGATCGAGCGAGGGCCACAATGCTATCCCTATCCCCCCGGCGACACCATTTTTGAGGAGGGCGATCGCCTCCTCATCGTTGGCAGTCCAGAAGAACAGGAAAAATTTACCCGGTTTGTCCAAGAAAAACGTTAAGCATTAGACGAATTGGAAGAGTTGGAAGCGACTAGGCGTTTCCGTAAAGATTCGGCTCGACGCTTGGCCGTTTTATTTTGGGGATCATGCTGAAGGGCTTGATCATAGGATTCTACGGCTTGGGCAATCAACTGCTTTTGCTCATAGGCAAAACCCAGGTTATTCAACGCAGTGACATAATCAGGGCGTAGCTCGATCGCTTCTTTATACTGCTTGATGGCTAAATCAAACTGTTCCTGGGAGGCATAGGTATAACCGAGGGCGTTGTAAATCAAGGCCATATTCTCTTCCCCTTCCAAGTCTTTAGCTTTGAGCGCTCGCTTAAATAAGTCAATGGCTGGGGCGTAAAGGCGTTTATCTAAATAAATACTCCCTAGTTCGTAGTACTCTTGGGCCGTGCCTTGCTCTTGGGTCAATTTGCGTTGCAGTCGAGTAAAGGTGCTTTCAACTCGGCGGGTTCTAAAGACCTGGCGAAATAGAAAAATGGCGGCGATCGCCAATAAACCAATTAAGATACCGAGATAAATCAGTGGCAGATTGCTGTTTTCAAGAAATTCCATAGCGCTATAAGCAAATATTATGTCAAATGGGGTCGCCAACTATAGCCGTAGACACTTAGGTTAAGACATCAATGTTGTTTTTCCCCCGCAGCGCAGGGGAAAAACAACATCCTAACCAATGTGGCGATCGCTATAAAGGGTGTTGGGGGGGAGGACGATTATTCTCATCCCAACACACACCATCAAATAGCTTACCGGACAGCTATCCGCTTGGGCGACAACCACACGGCTTTAATACAAATTGCAACCTGCATGGTCCTAGGGTAGACCCCAATACTCCATGCGCTCTTGTAACCATCCGGTGTCTGTCCAGGTTGTCACAGCGGTATCAACCTGTTGCCGCAAGTCCTGATATTGTAAGCCCCGTGGTAGGGCGATCGCCAAGGCATCCCCCGACAAAAGGGTGGGCAAGATGCGATAGGGAGGATATTCCTGTACCCACCCACTAAGCACACTCACATCCGCTGCAAAGGCGGCGATCGCCCCAGTTTCTAGAGCTGCCAAAGCCGCTTGGTACGACTCCACCCCCACCAATTCCACCCCCGGTAAGCGCGATCGCACCACGTCAACCGTACTCGAACCGTTGAGGACTCCTACTTTCTGTCCCGCCAAGTCAAACACATCGGCCAATCCGGGCGATCGCGTTACCAACGCCGTCCCATCCAAGTAATAGGGCAAACTAAAATCCACTAACCGGGCACGGGGCGTAGTAATGGTCATTTGGGCAATGACCACATCTACATCATCGTTCAGGAGCGCAGGAAGGCGATCGCGGTTGGCCACAGGTTGCAACTGCACCGCATTGGCATCCCCTAGTAACTCCAGTGCAAGTTGACGGGCTAAATCAATTTCAAAGCCCACCAACTCTCCGGTGTCATTGTGAAACCCCAAAGGCCGCAGATTATCCTTGACCCCGACCACTAAATGCCCCCGCTCTAGGATTTCCTCCAGTTCCGCCCCAACGCTGGACAATGCCTGACTGAGGGCTAGACTGCTTCCCAGGGTTGCCACCATTAGACCCTGGCAGATCCGATTTAGCCCCCATCCCCATAAACAGTGTTGCCCCATGGTTTGTTTTGCTCCCAGCCATTGTCCCTTTCAAACCCATGCAAAAGAGCGTAGCATTTCCAGAGGATGGTTGCGATCGCTCACAGCCCATACCGGGAATACCACGCTCAAATCATAGCGGCATCTGAATGGATGGTTCAGTGTGATAGTTTAGGTCGCACCGGAGATGAGACCATTGGCCCCTTAATGGCTAGTGGCAACGGCAGCTTCCACCACCTTAGCGAAGCCATCGGGATCAAGCACCGCCATTTGGGCCAACATTTTACGGTTGATATCAATGTTAGCCACCTTCATTTGCCCAATCAGTTTGCTGTAGCTAACGCCATTGAGCCGAGCAGCCGCGTTGATTCTCGTAATCCACAGCCGACGAAAATCACGCTTCCGGTTGCGGCGATCGCGGTAGGCATACCGCAATGCTTTCATAACCTGTTGATTAGCGGTCCGGAACAATTTGGAATGTGATCCCCGGAACCCCTTTGCCAGTTTTAGAATTTTTTTGCGGCGTTTTCTGGCAACATTGCCGCGCTTTACCCGTGGCATCTTAGCGCTTTCCTATTTTCTAAATAAACTAGACTAAATAAACTAGATTTGACTCAAAGCCAATACATAAACTTGGCTGGAAACAAACCGAAGAACTCAGATAGAACTAGACCATCAAACGATGGAAGCCAATGCACCATCCCCTTAGAGATAAGGCAACATCAGTTCTACGTTTTCCTTGTCAGCTTCACTGAGAACACTAATCTTAGACAACTTTGCCTTACGAGCCGTTTTCTTATGCTCTAGCAAGTGATTCTTAAACGCTTTCCGACGCATGATTTTTCCAGAACCACTGCGACGAAAGCGCTTGGCAGCAGCTCTACGAGTTTTGAGTTTGGGCATGGATCTATTTTAATTAGCACAGTCTTTAATAATACCCTTGCTTAGCCTTACAGCGCAATAGGCAAGGGGATCGGGTTGGTGAACGTTTGAATTAGGTGGCAGCCTAAGCTAGGTTGGGGCTAAATCAAACCCCCAGCTAATTGCCTCTAGGAATCAATCACAAAGTGATAGCTGGCATGGGCACCGTTAGGGTAAAGAAAGGTGCAAACAACCGATACTTCAGGGTTATAGCGGATCAGCATATCCTGCAACCCTACGGATTTCCAGTCACTAATGAGGGCTTCAATCTGGCTGATGGGACGGTATTTGATTTGCCAATCATCCAGAACAGTGCCGTTATTCTCAAGTTGCCGGAAAATTATGACCGTCCCTTTTTCACGGGTGGTAGCATAACCACTATGGGCGATCGCGCCAATTTGCTTGGCATTGGCCTCGATTACTGCGAACTGCTCGTCTTTTGATTCCAGGGGAATAGCCATGAGTTAGATGCGGATAATACAGTTATTCTAATTTGAAATAATAATCGAGAAAAAGTAACAATATTCAAGATAGCAGTCTGGCGCACTTGGGTTTGTTCTAAAGAATGTTAACAACTTTTAAGAACTGAGAATGTCAACGTGCAGACCAAACAACATTTTGGGGCTTGGTTGCCATTCATGGCATTGGTTCCCTCTGGTCGTTAACATCAGAAGGGTGTAAGGTTTTTTACGTACCAGTAACTCGCTGATGTTTACTCCCTTCGCACTGCAAGAATATATAGCCAGGGTGCGTGACAACGCACCCTACCCTTGCTGGTGGGTGCATACTAGGGTGGCTACACCGTCAGCTTTGTGAAGTGTGTTGTCACGCACCCTACCCTTGCTGGTGGGGGTGGCGGTTGGGGCGAGAATGACTACGCAGGGAAAATTGGGTCGGGAATCATTTGACTTAGGACTAGGGTTATGACTAACAGAAATACGCATGATGGAACATCGCTCACGGGGCATTCATTGCCCCACGCGGAAGGCTTTATGCGAGAGGCGATCGCCCTCTCCCGCCACAGCGTCGAATCTGGCAAAGGGGGACCATTTGGGGCCGTCATCGTCAAAGATGGCGCAATTATCGCCACAGGCAACAATCAAGTCACCTCTACTAACGATCCCACCGCCCACGCCGAAGTGGTTGCGATCCGCAACGCCTGTCTTGCCCTCAAATCCTTCCAGTTAACTGGATGTGATCTCTACACCAGTTGCGAACCCTGCCCCATGTGTTTGGGAGCCATCTACTGGGCACGCCCCGATCGAGTGTTTTACGCCAATACTAAGGTCGATGCCGCCAACATTGGCTTTGACGATCAGTTTATCTATGACGAATTGGAACAGCCCCTTGACCAACGCCGAATGCCCATGATTCAGTTATTGCAGAACGAAGCTCAGACTGTGTTCCAACTCTGGGACCAAAAAACTGACAAAATCGAATATTAAGAAAGAACGAAGAACGAGGAACGAGGAACGAAGAATGAGGAACGAAGAATGAGGAACGAAGAACGAAGAATGAGGAACGAAGAATGAGGAACGAAGAAATTCAATCTATTCATCCTTAATTTAAAGAATTTAAAGCTCACCCACCCACTCACCCACCCCAAATCCATGATCCTATCCACCACCGACACCCTGCAAAACGTCGCTATTACTGAATATCTCGGTGTAGTGACCGCCGAAATCGTATATGGCAGCAATGCGCTCCGGGACTTCTTTGCGGGAATCCGCGATATCATTGGCGGTCGCACTGGAGCCTATGAGCGAGTTTTCGAGAAAGGGCAACGGGATGCCATGCAAGAATTAGAAGAACGGGCTAAACAACTCGGAGCCGATGCCGTAATTGGCATCGAAATTGACACAGGTACCATCAATGTTGATGACAGCGGCGTACTGCTCCTCATCACCGCCACAGGCACCGCCGTCAAACTATAACTCCCCACTCCCCACTCCCCACTCCCTAACCATGATTTCAGCACTAGGTTTAGATATTGGTCGCAAACGCATTGGGGTTGCAGGATGTGATGGGCTGGGCTTGATTGCCACGGGGTTGACCACAATTCAGCGGCGATCGCTCCAGCAAGACGTAGAAACCTTACGCCAATTGGTCCAAGAGCGGCGGGTGCAGGTTTTGGTGGTGGGTTTGCCCTACACGATGGATGGAGAACTCGGTTCCCAAGCCCGTCAGACCCAGAAATATGCCCGTCGCCTTTCAAAGATGCTGGATTTGCCCGTTGAATACGTCGATGAACGGCTGACCTCAGTGGAAGCGGAAGAGATGATGATGAGTCGTGGTCAATCCCCTTCAATGAACAAAGGAGTTATTGATCGCAAAGCTGCCGCCATTCTTTTGCAACGTTGGTTGGACGATCGCCGTGCCTAGACAGAGGGGGATCACTCACTACCAGCAGTGGCTCACGGTTCCCCAAGCGGATCGGCGGTCCCGTCTTTACCGATTTTGGTGGGGCGCTAGTCTGCTGATTGCCCTAATTTACGCCCTCTTAGCCCTCAACCAGGCTATAGCTGATCCCTTAGTGGTGCAAGATGATGCCCGTCAGTTTGTCTTTTGGATGCAGCGCTGGCACGATCCGACCCTATTTCCCAATGATCCCATTGCTGATTACTTTGAAAGCGTTACTCCGTGGGGCTTTAAGGGATTGTATGCAGTGGCGATC
>JAYKIC010000069.1:0-7478 GCA_035284985.1 Leptolyngbyaceae cyanobacterium | reverse complement strand
ACCCCATTAATAACCCCCATACTCGCAACACCCAGGGCGATCGCATACCCACTAATCAGCTTATGCTTTAATTTCACTGCACCTTTTCTCCATTCCGGGTGTATAGCAAGCTATCACGATTCCTTAGCACAAGGGGGTTATGGGGTTATCGTTCCCATTGTTTCATTCTTGAGTTATGTTAACAGGGAGTTCATTCTAAGCCAATTTAGTCTGAACCATCTTTTCCCTCTTGCCCCTAGGGTTGGAATTGATCCCTGCATAAATTGTTTCGTTTAGCATTAGCCTTTCTTCATGTTTTCCCTCGCTTGGCAACGTTTGTTTCGTAACTTATTTTGGATTGGGTTATTGATAACGGTGTGGCTACTGTGTAGTGGTCAAAGTTGGGCTGCAAGTCTGGATCATCGCCCAGGGGCAGTGAGCGATCGCCTCCAGACCTTTCCCCATTGGTCCAATAAGCCCCCCGTCCAACAGGCTGAAGGGGATTTGGTTTACCCCGATTGGTTTGCTGGAACCTGGCAGATGACCTCCACCTTGGTGGAGATGATCGCTCCCTTGGCTCCAGAACTGGTCACCCCAGGATTTGAAGGCAACCGTCAATTTTTGCAGCAACCCATTACCAACCCGATTCGTTTCATTCCAGCCCAGGTGGAAGGCGGACGTTTTTTGGGCCGAATCCTTAAAACCCAGACAAAGATTGTGGCCGATCGGGCATTCAATGGTCTCAACTTAGCCAGAGCCTATTTGGGTGAGGATGGGGTGGTGTCCGTCACCGTCGATCCGGATAATCCCAACCGCCAAATCACCTTCCTTAAGGGCAACCAACAATTGATGTCCACCGTAACGGGGCGGGCTATAGAAGCTCCAACCGATCAGGATTTTGTTACCACGGAAGTGTTTCAGCAATTCTTTGGCGGCAATCGACCCACGGTGTACCTCAATGAAGTGGAAAATACCACCGCCTATCATTTTGATCCAAACCATGACCCTAAGCTAACGGCCACCCAAATCACTGCCATTTATTTATCGCCGCAAGATCCCGACTATTTCAAAGCCCTAAACCATCCCGTAGCCCTTTATCGCTATCAGCTAACGTTCCAAAAAATGGTGCCAGGGTAGGGTCATATTTGCCAGAGTCATTACGATGCATCGTCCTTGTCCAACAAAGCGACTAATGGTCCAGTATCAGTGAGGATCACAGCTTTCCTTGATCGCGTTTTTGCATCAGGTATTGAGTGAAGGGTGAGGTGGATGGAGCAACTGGCTCGATATTTCCATTGTTGTCTGTCTTGCTGGATAGACTACCGATGTAATCATCTAAAAAGTCGGCTAGGGATTGCTCAATTGTTTCAGGCTCAGGGTTCGCTGCATCTGGGGAAGGGGGGGCAAAAATTGTTGTTGTAGGCAGCTTAATGCCAAAATTTCGGGAGTGGTGCCTTGTTGATGGGCTACTTGGATTAAAGCCTCAGCAATTTCAGGGGTAAGGGTTAGTTTCATGATATGCATCCTGCTGGACGTTTGAAAAAAGGGTGGCAGAGCCAATCGCGCTATCATCTCTTATTGTAGTGGGATGGGTGGGCTGATGAAGACAATTTTCTAGGCTCTGACATTGACGGGTAGGCGCGATCGCCCCCCAACTCCCCCTCCCCTACGACGTGCGATCGCCCCGATCGTAACTGGTTATTAAATGTGATACCCGTCGGACAAATCAGAAAAGGTTGGTTAAACTGGGACAGCCTTGCGTTTTAGTGTAACCTTACCCATCGCACCTCATTAACCGAATGTCCCAGATCAACCCCACCCTTGCCGATTCCCCGCCCCTTCAGCAACTTGAAGCAGCGCTGAAGCAAGTGCCGGAGCTAAAAAAACTGCGCCGCGTTCAGGTTTGCCACAGTGGAACCGAGTTACGGATTTTCCTAGAAACCTATACACCTCCCAATCAGAAAGAGTGGCGACCCAAAATCTGTGGGGCGTTGCAACAGGTTCAACTGCAAACGGCTTATCCCGTGTGGGTTTACGGACGCAAAGCGGATGACTTGCCCCCCGTCTGGCGCGATCGCCTCATCTGTGGACCGGGGAACACCTGGAAAGCTGCCTCGTCTGCCCAGCAACGGCGATCGCAGCCGATTGGGGGAATCAAGATATTGCCAGACTTACCACAGGATTTATCTGATTTGGTTGCCAGCTTATTGCAACAACCGTTTATGCGGCCTGTGGAACCAAGCCTCACTCCCTTATTGGAGCAATTTGCAGCCCCAGCCCCAGCGGTGCGATGGGGGGCGATCGCCCTCAGTTGTGGGGCCATTGTGCTAGGGTTTGCCTTCTGTGCCCGTGCGCTTGAACCAATGCAACAAAGGGGCTTGAGGCGTAACGGACAGCAGATGGCGATCGCGCCCGGATTGCGCCCCGGTTTAATTCGCTGGACTGAAGCATCATGACCAACCCCAACCCCAACCCCAACCTTCAGGCCCAAGCCCGTCAGGGGCAGCCCCAAGCGATCGCCACCCTGCTCAACCGTTTCCTCCAAAGCCGCAATATCCGTGCCCAAGTGCGCCGCCGGGATGCCCAGTTGTTGATTCAGTTAACCAGTGATGCCCCGTTGGATCAGCAGGCGATCGCCAGTCAAATAATGCGGGGACTCCAACGGCTGGAAGTTCAAGGCATCGAAGTGGTGCAACTGCAAGCCCGCCAACCTGAGGCCACGGCTCTAACCTGGCGCATCCGTATCCCTTGGCCTACGCCTGCCCCCCGTAGTTCTACCCCCGCCCCTGCCACTACCGCCGCTGCTGTCACAGAGGAGCCACCCGCAGCAGATAATTCACCGTCAGATCAGGATCACCCCACCAACCCAGCGCCGCCCAGTCCAGCACCGCCCAGTCCAGCACCGCCCAGTCCGCCAGCAGGGATTGCGATCGCCCACCTGGGTTCATTCCCCGCGCCTGTCGTACTACCCGGTTGGAGTTTTTGGTTTGGGTGGGTATTGGTGGCCCATTTCGCCACGGTTCTCGCCTACGCCATCCGCCATCAGGGTTCGGCATCCGGCCTTAACTATGGCCTCTATTTCGCCTCCCTATTGCTGGGGCATAGTCTACGGGCCATCGGTCAATGGTTCGTGTTGCGCCAAGAGGTCGCCTGGGCTAAGACCTGGCTGGAAGCAACGATTATGGGGGCGATCGCCAGCAGCTTGCTTCAACTACTAGTCGCCGCTTTTGAACTGGCCCATGAGGGACGCACCCCCCTACCCCTAAGCCTCATTTTTGGCCTCGTCACCATTGCGCCCATCGCCCTGATGCAGTGGGCCGTATTGCGCCGAGCTATGGATCGGGCACATCTCTGGTTGGGGGCGATCGCCGGAATCACCGCTTTCTCCATCCTGATTAGAACCATCAGACCACTGTACATCAGCATTGCAGACGGACTCCCCCTACTTACGATGATGGCAACTGGGGCCATGATGGTGTATCTGCTACGGCGATCGCCCCCCGAAAATCTGCACTACAACCGCATCACTGACGGGGAATCACGACAACGGCTATTACAGCAACGGCAACAGGTGAATGGTCTCTTTTTTCTGGAATGGGTCGGCTGGACCCTGCTGGGGTGGGCCGTGGGGAGCGTCATTCAGACCATTGTGAGCTTTCTCGGTCCAGCCATCATGGTGGGAGCTGTCACCTTTTTCCAGGCGATCGCCCTCAAACGCCGTATCGATGGCCTCCAAAATTGGTGGAAAAATACCGTGATTACGGCTATTGCATTTCCCTTAATTGGAGGAATGATCCTTACCACTATTGTTTTATTATTCGGTGAATCCATTTTGCAGAATTTGGGTCAACTGAATTATCCAGGGGCAGGAGCCATGCCCTTTTTCGCGCTCATGGGCCTAGGGATTTTAGTCATCATCATCGGATTTATGGCGGTCATTGTTGTGCAAAGCAAAATGCTCAAACGATACGGCTACCGTTCCCATTGGTGGTTCTATACCCATATCGCCATGATATTGAATATGATGGCCCAAGTCCCACGGGGGAGCAGTGGCATATTTGTCGTGATCACGCTTATGGTCCTGGTTCCTGCAGCGACTATCGTGTGGATGTTGGGATATCCCAAGTCCCTCCACCGTAGACTGTCTACCTAAGGTGAATCTGCCAAACTGTCAGTAACGCATTACACAACTGAGGAAACTCAATGCTGACGGCAGCATTGATCACGCCTGCGATAATAGGCGTTGGGCTTGCCAGGGGGGTTGGCCGACCAGATAAAGGAGAGGGTCAACCCCAGACACAGCCACAGACTTACACTTATTCGATCGGGCATTGGGCATCAGGGCATAGGTGCAGCTCCGTCATGACTTGCTGCAACCATTTAATCCTCAAGGACCGTCCCTAAACCTTTTCCGTTAATCGGCAAGCCATGAGTTGCCCCGGCAATTTACTGCTAATGACCCAGCACAAAATCGGACATAAAATAGCGCAATAAACTGAAAAAATCGCAATCAATTCCAGTGCTGCAATGTTGTTAGATGCCATGAGAATCGCCTCCTAATGAAAAATGCATCGAAACAAGAGGCGCGTTCCTTCAGGATATAAACCCTACTTCCGTCCATTTAATAACCCCAATTCGTCACTGAATCCAGGATCAGGAAATGGATGAACGTATTTGTATATTACTGCTTTGGTGGCAGGAGTCAAGGGGACAATCGCAAAACTGTATATTTTGTAACAGATATGAAGGGCGATCGCTCCCCTGTCTGAAATCGGAATCTAGGGGAGAAAAGGAACCGTTGCCACCAACCCAGCCTCTATCGTGCCCTCCCGCTTTCACTGGGTTGCGACGAAATTTAACAAACGGATGCAAAGTGGGGACAACTGGAAAGAGGATGTATTACACTTAGCACCAATGTTCTACTGATTTGCTGGTTACTGGTTTCTACATGGTGACTTCCCCTTCCTCCTCCCTATCTTCTGACAGATTACCGTCTGCTCCCCCAGCGGACTCGCCACCAGCAGATCCCCCCTCACCTTCCGTCCAACGCCAAAACCCGACTATCCCCACCCAGCGCTGGCATATTCCTCCGGCCCGTCCTGAACAGGCGATCGCGATCGCCCACGCTACCGATCTCTCCCCCCTCCTCGCCCAAGTCTTGATCAACCGGGCCATCACTACACCGGATCTGGCTCAGTTATTCCTCAACCCTGACGGAGTGGACTTACCCTCACCGTTAGAGGACTTCCCCGATTTAGCCATTGCAGTGCAGTATTTAGTGGCGGCGATCGCCCAAGGTGAAAAAATCGCCATTTGTGGCGACTATGATGCCGATGGCATGACCAGTACGGCCTTGCTAATTCGTGCATTACGGGAACTGGGGGCGATCGTCAATTACGCCATTCCGAGTCGCATGACTGAAGGTTACGGCATTAATGAACGGATTGTGGAGGAGTTCCACGCCGAGGGCATTCGGATTATTTTGACCGTGGATAACGGCATTGCGGCGATCGCCCCCATCACCCGCGCTGTGGAATTGGGCCTCGTGGTCATCGTCACCGACCACCACGACCTGCCGGACACCCTGCCCCCCGCCCAAGCCATCCTCAACCCCAAACTCATCGCCGAAACCTCCCCCTATCGCGGTTTGGCCGGGGTAGGAGTGGCCTACATTCTGGCCTTGGAATTAGCCCGGACCTGTTGGGCAGAATCGTCCACCCTAGCCGTGGCTCAAACTGCCTTGGGTCATACCTTACTGGATTTGTTTACCTTGGGCACCATCGCCGATTTGGCCCCCCTCACTGGAGTGAACCGCCGTTGGGTGCAACAGGGACTACGCCATTTGCCGAAATCCACCATTCCAGGGGTGCAAGCCCTGATTCAAGTAGCGGGGTTATCGGATGAGAAAAAGGGATTGAAACCGGAGGCCATCGGCTGTCGGTTAGGACCACGGATTAATGCGGTGGGTCGTATTGCTGATCCCGTAACTGTAATCGAATTGCTGACCACGGATGATTCAGGAATCGCGCTGGAGCAGGCGATGGTTTGTGAACAAATTAATCAAGAACGACGGCGCTTGTGTGAGGTGATTGAACAGGAGGCGATCGCCCACATCCGCCAAACCCAACCGAATCTCCAGGCAGAACGGGTGTTGGTGGTCATTCATCCCGGCTGGCACCACGGTGTCATCGGTATTGTGGCCTCCCGCTTGGTGGAGCGCTACGGCGTACCCGTGTTCATCGGCACCTACGAAGATGATAGCGATCGCAGCATGATTCGCGGTTCGGCTCGCAGTATTCCTGAATTTGATATTCACAAATCCCTAGTCTTCTGTGACGACTGCCTGGAAAAATACGGGGGGCATCGGGCCGCAGGGGGCTTTACGCTGGCCGCCACTCATCTCACCTCGTTTCAGCGACGGTTACAGCTATTCGCTAATATGTACCTGTTGATGGGCCATTTGTACCCCCTGGTTAACGTAGATGTTGAGGCGAATTTTACGGACCTCACCCTCGACCTTTACCACCAAATTGATCGGCTACATCCCTGCGGCATCGGCAATCCCGATCCGATATTTTGGACTCCCAATGTGCAGGTGATTGAGCAAAAAACAGTGGGAAAAAATCGGGACCATCTCAAGTTGGTGTTACAGCAAAATCAATCGGAACCCGACTCCGAGGAACGGACTGAAGACAGAACCCTGCGAATAGAGGCGATCGCATGGCGGTGGGGGCACTACTGTCCCCTGCCCTCCATCATCGATTTGGCCTACCGCCTCACCGTCAACGAATGGCAAGGCCAAACGACCCTGCAATTAGATGTGGTGGGAATCCGTCTACCCCAGGCCACCGTAGCCGTTACGGATCGGAAAAGTGCAGCGCATGAAGGGGCGATCGCCACCCCAACCGGAGTCTTAACCCAATCGGTCAAGCCCATTCGCTTCCAACACGGCCAACGGTTTTACGATTGCAGCATTGATGGAGTGGACGATCACTTGGAACTCCGCATTCGCAATGATGATGGCAGAGTCCTCGCCATCCAGCCCCAAGCTCACCGGGCTATTATGGGCCATAATCGCACCGACGCACAGGAGATTGATATCACCCAACCCCACTATTTTCACCTGATCAAAGCGGCCCTTAACGCGATGGAAGTGTACCAAAGCACTCGGCAACTATGAATACTATGTTGGTCTAAGGCGAGGGAAAATCAGTGATTTCTGCCACTACAAATAGATTTTCAAAAAAGGGGAGGGCAGAGCTTCATGAAAACACTCAACTTGGCAAGGTTTAGGAGAACGAGAGGGTTTTGAACACACGGTGCGCGTCCAAAACCCTCATTCTTGAGTTACAACGTTGAGAAGTTGGTCCAGTCGTGAAAACAGACTTAGTTCGTATTAGTAGGTTTTGCCCATAAACTGAAGGGGATAGCTACGGCGTTGGGCAACAGCGGTAGACTGCCGAATGTTAAACGGACGACCCAGAAAATGGGCTTGAATC
>JAYKIC010000068.1:0-15161 GCA_035284985.1 Leptolyngbyaceae cyanobacterium | reverse complement strand
GGTTAAGAATCATACCTAATGGTTTTAACATACCCAAAACTAAAACTGGAATACATCAGCCATTTAAGTGTATTTACTAAAATCAGGATTTTATTCACAAAACTATACACAAATGAGATCGTTTTGTCACGATTACTATTTCCTATCCAACCAAATTTCACCTATCAAGTAGGTCTGAGCTTCACCACCAATCTCGACCCGATCGCCCAAGCTTTGACATATTAATGATCCACCCCGTTGGGATAATTGCTGAGCAACTAAGGTTGTTTTTTCTAATTTTTCAGACCAGTAAGGGACGAGGGTGGTGTGGGCCGAGCCTGTGACCGGATCTTCCGGAATGCCGGATTGGGGTGCAAAAAAGCGTGAAACAAAGTCAGCGGTGGTGCCAGGGGCCGACACAATAATGCCTCTAGCAGGAATGGTTTTGAGTCGATCCATGTTGGGGAGGATGGTGGCGATCGCCCGTTCCTCCTCTACAATAACCAGATAGTCATCTCGCCCCTGATAAACTTCCAACAGGCTAATGCCCAATGCATCCATCAAAGTTGTAATATTTGAATCACCAGGGGAAACTATCTTTAATGTATCGACAGGAAAATTTAAATATAAGTGAGAGCCATCTTGGCGAACCGTTAATACCCCGCTTTTTTGCGAGATAAATGTAACCGTTTCTGCCCCATATTCTAGGTGATTAAAGATAACGTGGGCCGCTGCAAGCGTGGCATGACCACACAAATCAACTTCAACCGTGGGGGTAAACCAACGGATATGATAATGATCCCCATCTGGTGTGATAAATGCCGTTTCGGATAAGTTATTCTCAGCGGCGATCGCCTGCATCATGGTTGGCTCCAATGCGGACTCAGCAACCACAATAGCCGCAGGATTGCCCGAAAACAGTTGACTCGCAAAGGCATCAACCTGATAAATCGGTAATTTCATGGCGGAAATCCCATACATAACAGCAGCGGTTCAATGATAAAAAACGATAAATTTTATATATTTAGCCAAAGCCAGGATAATCGTGGTTAGAACTGGCAACCTGTAGGTAGGGGGGGCTGTTGGGCTAAGTCTACCCCCCAGTTTTCTGGAAGGCTAACTGGGGTAAATCCGCTGGAAATGCTGCCTTGCAAGGGCAGGTTCGCAAAGGTGAACATTGGCCAAGCCCCTACTGCGCTAAACGACGGTCAACTCACTGTTTACCTTTACGAACAGCGATCGCCCACACCAATTCACAGGGAGTGGCGATCGCACTCCCCCACGGATGATCGACCCAAGCAGAAAAAACTGGATAGTCATCAAATGTATCCTGAGCAATCTGGATTCGATAACCCCGATAAATAAATGATAAAACAATACGGGGGTAGTGCGGATCAGCAATCATGATATTTTCATTCCACGTCACCTTGACAGTTATCGTAATGTGCAACAGCGGACAACCCTATATCTGCCATGCTAATGGATCAGCCCAGGGCAAACTGATTACAGCAAACACCAAGCCAATTATCTACCACAGCCCCATTACTCAATCTATCGACGGGTGAAAAGGGCACGGTAAATGGGTTCTCCCTTTTCTAAGGTCATGGCTTCCCGTTCCGTTAATACCGTAAAGGGAGTTTCTGCATACCAAGGTCCATCGCCCTGAAGCGAGAAGGCAGGATGGGCAGCGATGCGATCGCGCATTTCCGCTGCCACCCCCGCAATGTCCGACTGGACAAACAACAATCCCCCCGGCACTAAATATTGGGCAATGATGTCTACCAACTCCGGTTGCACAACACGCCGTTTACGGTGTCGCCGCTTAAACCATGGATCGGGAAATTGAATCGTCACACACTGCAAAGATTGCTCTGGCAATGAAGTCAACAGTGGGCGAATGGAGGCGGTTACATTGCCAAATAGAAAGGAAAGATTATCTAACTCCATCGCTTGTCGCCGCTCATTGGCAAAATCCACCAAAGGCTTACGAATCTCCAACCCCAAAAAGTTCCAATCGGGACACTGCTGGGCCATGCCAAACAGAAAATGACCATGGGCTGAGCCAATATCCAAGTGGAAGGGTCGAGTCAAATCCGCATATAAATTTGACCAATCCGGTATTGTGGTAGATTCCCGATACTGAATGGCTAGTGGGTTGACATGCTGCCGTACCCGCACTGTCACCATGAAACTCCCTCCAAGCGATGAATTCAGGCTCTAACACCATCTTTAGGCCGATACATATTTGATGGGCGCAACAAAACCGTTGGCACAGCCAGGTTTATCACCCTAGCATTTCAGCTAACCCAACCGATCAACTAAAATACGCTTTACCGGAAATCTATGCCGACTCAGGCTCCGGCAACGAGGACGGATGGAGCAATAACTGGGCAGTAGACCGCTGTTCTACCATCTCTTGGGTCACTTCACACTGGGTGACATCCTTCCGAGACGGTAACTCGTACATGATATCTAGCATTAACTCTTCCACAATGCCACGAAGTGCCCTTGCGCCCGTTTTGCGACGATAGGCTTCCTTGGCGATCGCCTGAATCGCCTCTGGCATAAACTCCAGACTAACATTATCCATTTTCAACAGTTTCTGATACTGCTTCACCAAAGCATTCTGGGGTTCAGTCAAAATAGCACTCAACGCCTCTTCATCCAGGGGTTCTAATACCGCAACCACTGGAACCCGACCAATAAATTCAGGAATCATCCCAAATTTAACGAGATCATCGGATGCAAGATGCTTGAGCACATCCGAAGTTCGTTTTTCCTTCGGCACCTGCCGCTCTCCAGACTGGACAAAACCCATGGACTTCTTGCCAATGCGATGCTCAACGGTCTTGTCTAGCCCCACAAACGCACCGCCACAGATAAACAAAATATTGGTTGTGTCAATCTGGATGCAATCCTGATAAGGATGCTTTCGTCCTCCCTGGGGTGGAACATTAGCAATTGTCCCTTCCAACATTTTCAACAGGGCTTGCTGTACTCCTTCACCAGAAACATCGCGGGTAATAGAAGGATTTTCACTCTTCCGGGCCACCTTATCAATTTCATCAATGTAAATAATGCCCCGCTGGGCTTCCTCCACGTCCAGATCAGCCACTTGCAGGAGTCGGAGCAAGATGTTTTCCACATCTTCCCCCACATATCCGGCCTCGGTTAGGGTGGTGGCATCGGCCACCGCAAAGGGCACATCTAACATTTCAGCCAACGTTTGCGCCAGCAGCGTCTTGCCACATCCGGTTGGCCCAATCAACAAAATGTTGGATTTTTGTAACTCAACCGGATCATCCACCGCGCCCGATCGCTTTTTCTGCTCAAAACTAAGCCGTTTGTAATGGTTGTAGACCGCTACCGAAAGTACCTTCTTGGCCTCATCTTGGCCAATGACATGGGCATCTAGGTGGCGCTTAATATCCACTGGCTTCGGAATTTGGCTGAGGGTAATTTGGGAGGAGCGACTGGGCGATCGCTCCGTAGCCTGCTCCCGACGAGGCGATGGCGGTGGAACTGCGGTGCTGGAGTCAAACAACTCCTCATCTAAAATTTCATTACATAGATCGACACATTCGTCACAAATGTAAACTCCTGGGCCTGCAATGAGCTTTCGGACTTGCTCCTGCGACTTGCCACAGAATGAACATTTCAGATGGGAATCGTACTTAGGCATGTGTCCCTCTTAGGTTCCTGCAATTACCACTGATGGCTGTGAACGGACTACTACGTGGTCAATTAGCCCATAATCCTTAGCCTCTTTTGCCGACATAAAAAAGTCGCGGTCGGTATCTGTCTCAATTTTATCGAGTGGTTGCCCTGTATGATAAGCCAAAAGTTCATTTAATCGACGTTTATGATACAGAATTTCCTTAGCCTGGATTTCAATATCCACAGCTTGTCCCTGGGCACCACCCAAGGGCTGGTGGATCATAATCCGGGAACTCGGAAGAGACATCCGCTTATTAGACGCACCCCCAGCCAACAGAAACGCCCCCATACTAGCAGCTAGCCCAAAACAAATGGTGACAACATCAGGTCGCACTTGCTGCATGGTGTCATAAATAGCCATCCCCGCCGTTACCGAACCACCCGGAGAATTAATGTATAGCTGGATATCTTTTTCTGGGTCGTCTGCATCCAAGAAAAGGAGCTGGGCCACAATCGCATCAGCCACCTCTGCTGTTACTTGAGTCCCCAAAAAGACAATCCGCTCACGCAGAAGGCGAGAGTAAATGTCAAAGGCACGCTCCCCCCGACCGGATTGCTCAACAACAGTGGGAATAACACCACTCGGCATCTGACTGATAGCAGAAATATCGCTGGAGTAAAAGCTTTGAATAGCGGTGTTAGCAATTAATTTGTTAGTCACTTGAGATCGTCTCATTCTCTCCTCAGCAATTGAACGCTAATTCGTAGGAAGATAACACAAAATAGTGGACACCTTACTACAACAGACTTAAGCCCCCTTGAACTCAGGCCATACTATGGGCGATATCTATATTCGTCATTATGCCTTAACTCTTGGAAACTAGCCCAATTTTGTAATGTCCTGAGAATCTAGACGCTGATGGCTACTCTGAAGCCATTTCCGCTGACTCATCAGGAACAACAACGGCCTCAGCCTCTACCACCTCTGATTCAGAGTCGGAAACCGCCCCATCAGGCTGTTCTTCCTGGTTAAGGCTACCAGCCTCAACGAATTCAATGGTATTGTTTTCCTTCAGCCAAGCGACAACTTCTTCCTGTAGCAGGTCTTCCTCTAGGAATTGCCGCAAGCGTCCCATATCAATATTGTTGCGATCGCCATATTCTTCCACAAACTCATTAACCTTGGCCTCAATTGCGTCATCGGCGACCTTGATGCCTTCCTGCTCCGCCACCTGCTGAATAGCTAAACGCTGCTTAATTTGGGCGATCGCATCTGGACGCGCCCCCCGCTGCATATTTCTCAGCATATCTTGGGTCATCATTTTTTTGATCTCGATGCCCTGTTGTTCCAGTTGGAGCACAGTTTGGTTGACTAGGACATTACACTCCTGTTGCACCATACTCTCTGGCAGTTCCACCTCTACCAGTTCTACCAACTTGGCAAATAAAACTGACGCAACATTATCAGCGGTTCTTTTCTCAACATCCGCCTTGCTCCGTTCTTCAAGCGACTGGCGTAACTCAGCTAATGTCTCGTATTCACTAACATCTTGGGCGAAGTCATCATCCAAATCGGGTAATTCTTTCTCCTTAATCTCTTTGAGGGTGACAGTAAAGATGGCCTCTTGTCCGGCCACACTATCTTCTGGATAGTTTTCTGGAAACGTTGCAGAAACCTGCTTAGTTTCCGCCAAATTCATTCCAACAATGCCGTCAATAAAACCAGGAATAAATTTCCCCTCTTCTAAGTCCAATTGAAAATCCTGAGCTTGACCGCCGGGCACAGGACGAGGTTCGCCTTCTTCATCTTCACCCTGGGCTAAAACTCCTTCAAAATCAACAATAACCGTATCTCCCTGTTGGGCAGCCCGATCTTCAATGGGGACAAGGGTAGCCGTGCGGCTACGGTAGTTCTCTAGAATCTGATCAACCTGCTCATCGCTATATTTCACTTCTTCGGCTTGCAGGGTTAAACCACTATACTGGCCAATTTTGACCTCCGGAGGAACGTCCACAGATGCGGTGATGGTGATTGGTTCCCCTGGGTTAAATTGATTAACCAGTTCCTCAAACGGCGATCGCAGTTCCAAATTACCGAGAACTTCAAGTTTTTCCTGCTTAATAGCCGCTTCCAAACTATCCTGAACCAGTTGTTCTAGCACAGTGGCCTTAATTCGTTTCGCCCCAAACCGCTGGATCAGCACTTTCCGGGGTACCTTTCCCTTACGAAACCCAGGAATATTGGCTTGATTCATGTAGTCCTTCAACGTCCTTTCGTACGCCTTTTGGGACACCTCCGCATCAATTTCAACACTGAGACCAATTTGACTAGCGGGTAATTTTTCCTGAGTAACTTTCATTAGTACCTATGGGCGATTTGTCACTGAGACTAAACGGTGTTCACATATAGGGCTGAAAACTAAATCAATCCCGAAGGATCTGAAACAGCCGCAGTTAGCTATACTAACCCAAGAAAGCGATGTTGTGATATATCTCCCTTAAAATTTCTTATTCTTGTAAGGTGACAGCTTTTAGGCTGGAGACTGAGGCAACCTGTCCGACCTAGGGGCAAAGGCTCAATGGGGGGCCAGTTTTAACTGGATGCATAAATGCAATCAATGTAAGATGTTAGGGAGATTGATTGGCTGTGGTGCGAGGAATGGGCTAAAGTTTGAACAGTAAGTTTTAGCTACCATCATGGACCATGACAGGTTTGAGGCTTAGGGTAGATAGTGCTAGGCTGGCCGAATCTTGATGGAATGAAGAGCTTGACCGCTGGATCATTCCTAAGGGTCGATCAAGTGCGTGGGTCAAGAAATGCGTGAGTAATGGAGGATAGGGTTTGCCGCAGTCTTATCACGTCGCTATTTTGGGGGCGACAGGAGCAGTTGGAACTGAGTTAATTGAACTGCTTGAGCAGCGACAGTTTCCGGTGTCAAGTCTCAAGCTGTTAGCATCCGAGCGGTCAGCCGGACAAACCCGTTCGTTTCGGGGCGAAACCCTTACAATTGAAGCTGTCAGCGATCGCGCCTTCAAGGGGGTTGATATTGTCCTAGCGTCCGCAGGCGGTTCTATATCCAAACAGTGGGCAACTACAGTCGTCGAGGCGGGTGCAGTTCTAATTGACAACTCCAGCGCCTTTCGCATGGACCCCACGGTACCGCTGGTTATTCCAGAGGTCAACCCCGCAACGGCGGCTAACCATCAAGGCATTATTGCGAATCCAAACTGTACCACTATTTTGATGGCGATCGCCGTCTGGCCATTGCACCAAATTCAGCCCGTCCAACGAATTATCGCTGCTACCTACCAATCCGCTAGTGGTGCGGGTGCAAGGGCCATGGAAGAAGTCCGAACCCAAGCAAAAGCAATTTTGTCCGGTCAAGCACCCGTCGCCGAGGCATTTCCTTACCCCCTTGCATTTAATCTCTTTCCCCATAATTCTCCCCTGGACGATCAAGGGTATTGCCAGGAAGAGATGAAAATGGTGAATGAAACCCGCAAGATCTTTGATGTTCCGGATTTGCGGATTAAAGCAACCTGTATTCGCGTACCCGTATTACGGGCACACTCAGAAACCATAACATTGGAATTTGCCCAACCATTTGATGTGGAACAAGCCTGCAAACTTTTAGCAGCAGCACCAGGGGTTAAGTTAGTGCAGAATTGGCAAACCAACTACTTCCCCATGCCCATGGATGCTAGCGGTCAGGATGATGTCCTAGTGGGACGGATCCGCCGGGATATTTCCCATCCCTGTGGCCTAGAACTATGGCTAAGCGGGGATCAAATTCGCAAGGGCGCGGCTCTCAATGCAGTCCAAATTGCAGAACTCTTAGTTAAGCAACAATGGATTCAATCACAGCGCCCAGTGGCCTCCACCGCCAGCTAAGACAACGCAGCGATTTTTTCCCACCACATCGAATTTCGCCATAGTGGAGATATTTTGACCAGTCCTGATAGTAGTGGTGTTTTGAAACGAGGAGATGATAGCGTGTGACTCAATTTGGGCGTGTTTTAACGGCGATGATTACGCCGTTTTCACCAGAGGGTAAGGTCAACTATGAAGTAGCTGAAGCGTTAGCCACTTACTTGGTCAACCATGGAACCGATACGTTGGTTCTGTGTGGAACAACGGGAGAGTCGCCCACTTTAACGTGGGAGGAAGAGTATGAATTATTCAAGGTGGTGCAGTTAGCTGTGGGCCACAAGGCTAAAATTATGGCTGGCACAGGGTCTAACTCCACGCGGGAAGCCATTGAAGCCACTGAACAAGCCCATGGATTAGGACTGGATGGAACCCTCCAAGTCGTACCTTACTACAATAAGCCGCCCCAAGAGGGGCTGTATCAACATTTTCTGGCGATCGCCCAAGCCTGCCCCGACTTACCCATGTTGCTATATAATGTACCTGGTAGGACTGGTCGTAACCTAGAACCTGAGACTGTCGCTCGACTCTCAGAACAGCCTAATATTGTTGGTATCAAAGAAGCTAGTGGTAATCTTGACCAAGCTAGTTTTATCCGGCAGCTCACCGATTCAGCGTTCAGTATATATTCTGGGGATGACTCATTGACTTTGCCGTTACTATCAGTAGGAGCACAGGGAGTTGTGAGCGTAGCAAGCCACTTAGTGGGAAACCATCTTCAGGAGATGATTCAATTCTATGAGCAGGGCAAAGTTAAGGATGCAACGACTCTTCACTTAAAGTTGTTTCAATTATTCAAAGTGTTGTTTATGGAAACCAACCCGATTCCGGTCAAAGCAGCGTTGCAGTTGCAGGGCTGGGATGTAGGTGAAACCCGACTTCCCCTTACATCAGGACATTCAGATTTGATCGAGCATTTGAAGAATGTGGTAGCAACCCTAGAATTGTGAAGGATTCAACTCTAATGAAGATGATGACTCGTTGTTAACGATTTTGCCTGTGACATATTCTTTTTCGTAAAGTATCAGATATTTCATAATCATCCTGTCAAGTCCCTGAAAAACAAGAATCATTTAGCCATACCGTCCCTATTATTTTTTGACTTACCCACAACCCTTTAAAACCTCTTTTCTCTCAATGCTAGGCAAACTTCCAATTCAGATCGGCTTAATTAAGATAAGCACATTAGCCATCCCAGCGCCTAAGCGCTAAAGTTTCTGACAACTGAATATCATCTAAAAAAAAATATTGGCTGCTAATCGTTTCCCATTCTTCGCTCCGTAGCACTTTCAGGTAGTGCAAAAGCATTGCTTTTACTTTGACCTAGGGTGCTGTTACTGAAGTCTTACTCTGTTTTGAGTAGAGTCAGTAGTTAAACACGTTTTGAATACCATTGAGTACATATGAATCAAAAAAACACATCGAGTCAACCCTCCACTTCCCTTAAAATTATTCCCCTCGGTGGCTTGCATGAAATTGGCAAGAACACCTGCGTATTTGAGTATGACGATGAAATCCTTTTATTAGATGCAGGGTTAGCCTTTCCAACAGATGGAATGCATGGGGTTAATATTGTCCTACCGGATATGAGCTATTTGATTGAAAATCGCCACAAAATCAAGGGCATGATTGTGACCCATGGCCATGAAGATCATATTGGCGGGATTCCCTTTCACCTAAAGCAATTTGATATTCCAGTAATTTATGGTCCTCGGTTGGCAATGGCACTGCTGGAAGGCAAGCTGGAAGAGGCGGGTGTATCTGACCATACGGAAATTAGAACAGTGCGCCCCAGGGATATCGTGCGCGTGGGTAAGTCTTTTCTGGTGGAATATATCCGCAACACCCACTCGATGGCTGACAGCTTTACCGTGGCAATTCACACCCCAATTGGGATCGTGATCCATACCGGGGATTTCAAAATTGACCATACCCCTGTAGACGGGGAGTACTTCGATTTTCAGAAGCTGGCTGAGTATGGAGAACGGGGGGTGTTGTGCTTAATGAGCGACTCCACCAACGCTGAAGTGCCCGGTTCTACCCCCTCGGAACGGTCCGTTTTCCCAAATTTAGATCGGGCTTTTGGTCAGGCTGATGGTCGTTTGATTGTCACTACCTTTGCTTCATCGGTACATCGGGTGAATATGCTGCTGGAGTTGGCCCAAAAGCATGGCCGGAGTGTGGCCGTTGTAGGGCGATCTATGCTTAATGTGATTGCCCATGCCCGTAATCTAGGCTATGTTTCCTGTCCAGATAATTTGTTTGTACCGTTGAAACAGGCTAATAGTTTACCGCCGGAGAAAGTGATGATTCTCACCACGGGTTCCCAGGGGGAACCAATGGCGGCATTGACTCGAATTGCTAATCAGTCCCATCGCCAAGTGAAAATTCAACCTGGGGATACGGTCATTTTCTCTGCAAACCCGATTCCAGGCAATACGATTGCGGTGGTGAATACCATTGACAAGTTAATGATGTTGGGGGCCAAAGTGCTCTATGGGCGACAGGCGGGCCTACATGTGTCTGGTCATGGTGCCCAGGAAGATCAAAAGCTAATGATTGCGATGACGAAACCGAAATTCTTTATGCCTGTGCATGGGGAACATCGCATGTTAGTGAAGCATAGTGAAACCGCCCAAAGTATGGGCATTCCAGCAGAAAATATGGTGGTGATTGACAATGGCGATATTGTTGAGCTAACCCCCAATAGCATTGCGAAGGCGGGAAGTGTGACGGCGGGCATTGCGTTGATGGATTCGTCCCGGGCTGGGGTTGTAGAAGCGCGAACCTTGCGCGATCGCCAACACTTAGCCGAGGAAGGGCTAGTCACGATTTCAGCCGCAATTGACTGGAACGGCAAGTTGATGCTCCCCCCTGCGGTCCATCTGAGAGGGGTGGTCTCCGTGGTAGAGCAATCCCGTCTAGAAAAGTGGGTGACAGACACCATTGGGCGCAGCACCCAGGATAAGTGGAGTGAATTTAGCCAACCCTTGGCGAATGGTCAGGTTGAGGTGGATTGGGATCGATTGCAAGGACAGCTAGAAACCGATTTGCGCCGTCTGCTACGGCGGGAACTGAAGAGTAATCCGCTTCTCTTATTGCTGATTCAAAAGCCGACGGTGCTCCAAAGCCAAACCCAGCCCCAAACCCAAACCCAGCCCCAAACCCAACCCAAACCCAAATCGGCGAAGGCGGCTAGCGCACCTGCATCTCCTTCCAAGTCAACCCGTGGCCCTAGTAGTCGGCGGCGGAAGGCATCGTCAGCCGTGGCTTCTTAAATTAATTGGGTTACGACAAACCTACCTAAGTTATTAAGTTACGTCGCGCCAACGAATCTAACTGGCGCGACGTTTTTGGTTGGGTTAAGAAATCGGCACCGCAGTGACACGATAGGGGGGCGAAACGTTAGCGATCGCGTTTCATCCCTGCTTGCTGTGGATCGAATGCTTCGGGTAACAGCGTTTCCTCCGGATCATAATCAGCATCCGTTACAATCGCTGCCGTCAGGGTGTCCGTACGCAAATCGGTGCCAATTAGCATGGCCCCCCGCAAATTGGTCTCCGTGAGGTTGGTATTATGCAGGACAGCGTAGCTCAAGTCCGCCCCCCGCAGGTTAGCCTGACTCAAATCGGCACCACTAAAATCGGCGTAGCTCAAGTCCGCCCCCTTTAAATTAGCCCCTTGGAGCTTTTTACGAGCTAAGTTAATGCCGTTGAAGGCGCGATCGCCCTTGGCATAGGCTTGTAATAGGGCTTCAGGGGTAGTGATGTCAGCAGTCGTATTTGAAGAAGAATTATCGCTCATAGGATTCAAGAAAAAACAGCCCTGACGAAAGGAGTCGCAGACCCAAGGGTCGGAATTGCCCATCCACCTCTGCTTAGGGTTAACCCCGATTCAATCATAAATATGATTAATGCGTAAAGGCAATGAAGTTATTTGTTTCGTTCTCGTCATGATAGGGAGTAGGTCACGTAAACATCGGCATCCATTGTCCGCTGCTTTTCAAAGCCTAACTTATCGCAAATATGTTGCATGGCACGGTTATCGGGAAGGATAGTAGCACAAATGCGCTCTAGCCCTTCGTCCCGACCAATCTGCAGCAACAGTTCTAACAATTTGGTGCCCAAGCCTTGACTGTGGTGGCGATCGCTCACCAACATCCCAAACTCGGCTTCATTGCGTCCGTGTAATTTACTCAGACGGCCAATGCCCAGAATTTCATGCTGCCCCGTTTCTGGATTGTAATAATCTGACACTAGGGCAATCTCTCGGTCATAGTCGAGGAAACAGATGCGGGTGAGACGTTCGTGGGAAATCCGTGTCTTCAGATTGATGAGATGGAAATAGCGGAAATAAATACTTTCCTCGGACAAAGTTTTATGAAAATTGACAATTAGCGGCTCATCTTCAGGGCTAAGGGGACGAATCGTTGTGGGGGTGCCATTCCCTAAATTCCACTGTTGAACATACTGGTGGGGATAGGGACGGATAGCAGCAGGAGGGATACATTCCAGGTCAACCGCTGCATCATACAACACGACCCGCGCATCTAGAGCCAATAGGCGATCGGTGGCAACCAATAGGGGATTAATCTCAATTTCCTTGATGATAGGATGGTCAATCACCAACTGGCTAAACCGCACTAACAATTGTTCCAAGGCATCCAGATCAACGGATTGGCGACTTCGCACCCCTTGCAAGGCTTGATAAATTTTGGTGCGCTCCATCATCCGTCTCGCCAAGGTGGTGGTGAGGGGGGGCAAACCCAGGGCGCGATCGCGGAACACTTCGACCAATTGGCCCCCAGTGCCAAATAACAACACCGGACCAAATTGGGGATCAACACTACTGCCGAGAATTAACTCGTATCCCTCCAGGGAGACCATCGGCTGCACAGTCACACCCAAGAAAGCATCCGGATCAGCGGACATCTGCTGCACGTTTTGCAGAATGGTTGCATAGGCCCTGCGGACAGCCGCTTCATTTTTAAGATTAAGTTCAACCCCACCCACATCAGTTTTGTGGGTGATAGTGTAAGAGTGAAGTTTGAGGGCAACGGGATAGCCCAGATCGGCGGCGATCGCCACCGCCTCATCTACCGTCGTCGCCACCAGGGTTGCCACCGTAGGAATATCATAGGCTCCTAGCAATTGCTTAGATTCCCATTCACTCAGGAGAGAACGACCACTGTCCTGGGCTGATTGCACAATCTGCGCCACCGTAGCATGGTCAAACCCATGGTCAGTCGCCAATCGGGGAGTTTCATACAACCCCCGTAGGTTGTAGCTATACTGCCGCATCAAATTAAACACCTGAGCAGCGGTATCAGGGTAGGGAAACGTGAAAATATTGGCCTGATTGAGGATTCGTTCCCCCGCATCAATTTCATCGCCCCCCATCCAACTGGCCAACAACGGTTTACCCTTAAGGCGACTGGCCACAGCGGTCAACTTTTCCGCCGTGGCGGCGGGATCTGTCATGGATTGTGGGGTCAACACCACCAATAAACCATCACTATTGGGATCATTGGCTACCACTTCTAGGGTTTGGGCATATCGTTCCGGGGTCGCATCCCCTAAAATATCGATGGGATTGTGATGGCTCCAGTGGGACGGCAAAATTCCATTCAATCGGGCCACCGTTTCATCTGAAAGGGGCGCTAACTCGCCACCACCACTAATTAGGGCATCCGTCGCCAGTACACCAGGACCACCTGCATTGGTGACAATGGTGAGGCGCTTACCTTTAGGTCTGGGTTGTTTCGCCAAAATTTCCGCCATGTTGAACAGTTCATCAATGCTGTTCACCCGCAACACCCCACAACGGCGGAAGGCCGCATCCAACACATCATCACTGCCGGACAACGCCCCTGTGTGGGATGCCGCTGCCGCTGCCGCCGCTTGAGTGCGCCCTGCCTTAATCACGATAATCGGCTTACTCAAGGCCACCTCCCGCGCCGCCGAGAGAAAAGCACGGGCATTGCCGATGGACTCCATATAAATGACAATGCTGTGGGTATGGGGATCATCCCCTAGATAATCAATCAGGTCGCCCCAACTGACATCCAACATGGAGCCAATGGAGATAAAGGCACTAAAGCCTACATTTTCCCGAAAGCTCCAGTCCAAAATCGACGTACAAAGGGCACCACTCTGGCTAATGAAACCGACATTACCGGAACGGGCAATCCGGCTGGCAAAGGTGGCATTCAACCCCGTCGTCGGACACATTAACCCCAGACAGTTGGGACCAATAATCCGGAGATGGCCTTTTCGGGCTATGGCCAAGATTTTCTGCTCTAACTGGATGCCAACTTGCCCAGTTTCCTTAAAACCAGCCGACAGGATCATTGCAGCTTTCACCCCCACATCGACACAGCCCTGTATCACTTCTGGCACCCCAGGGGCGGGAATGGCGATGATGGCCAAATCCACAGGTTCGGGGACATCATGAATGGAGGGATAGGCTTTGATCCCTAACACACTGGTTCGTTTGGGATTAACCGGAAATACGGTACCGCCAAAGGCACTGCTAATTAAATTCCACAACAGCGTGCGACCCACACTTCCGGGTCTTTCTGTGGCCCCGATGACGGCGATCGCCTTGGGGGCGAAAAAAGGCGTTAGGGGTTGATACCCAGTTCGGAGAATATCATGGGACGGGTCAGTCAGTAAGGAATGTTGACCCATAGCTGAAGTGGGGTGAGGGTGAGTGGCAATCATTTACAAATACCTGGCTTAGTTTTGGGTGGATACCGCTATCTGAACACAGCATCAGCGCACTACTACTATCTAGAACCTTACCTCGGAATCATCACCTAGGATTATAATTCAGATGCCCATAGGTGCGAGGAATTTTAACCAATTCAATAAAGCTACTTAAAGGGATATTTAATGATTGGATGAACTGATTGAATGAACTACCTTCGCCTTCAATTAACCTAGTCATTAAAACCGCTTCATTCTTAGCCTAAATCGCTCCAAAATCCCAAATCAAAATAAAATAATTATTAAAAGAGACGGTGGCAAGGTGTTCCAAAATACAATATCTAGTTCTATCAAGCAAAAGTCACGATTGAAGCGCAAGAGTAATTGAGAGTTAGGAAGTAGCGTTAGCTAAAGTGGCGAAGATTCCATATTCCCGTCATCATTTAACATCACTTTTCTAGAAGACCCATTTCTGTCCTCAACCGACCAAAAAGGTCTCCCAATTTAACACCTTGCAATAAAGCCGTTCTTGAAGCCATAGCCTCTAGGATTTAATTGTAAACCAGCCCCACCAATCATCTTGTGTAATGGAATTCTTTTAAGCGGATTTCTCAACCAATGTTTGAAAAGGGGAAATCTGATAGGATCGCGCCCCCGTTGGTTAAGCCAGGGGTATCATTTCTCCCGCCACAGGAAAAAACAATGCCGGATCAATAATGCCGGATTAATGGGGCGATCGCCATAGCCTCAGTGTTACCACAGTCATTAACCCTGCCATTAAGCCAATACATCGGGCACAATTCTCCCTGACTTGGCAACCCGGCGCTTCCTGAGCGATCGCTTATTTTCTTTGAAAGCTTATTTTCTTTGAAAGCTTATTTTCTTTGAAA